>JAGQVR010000008.1:0-5556 GCA_020437875.1 Flavobacteriales bacterium | reverse complement strand
CAGGCGCGTTCGCGCTTCGTGTCGATCAACTTCATGGAGCAGAAGATCGAGTTCGGTTCGCACCATGTCGGGCTGCTCACCGGCCTTGGCTGGGAGTTCACCAACTACCGCTTCAAGGAGAACAGCATCATGAACTTCGAGGGGGATACGATCACCGCAACGGCCGTCGATACGCCGCAGTTCATCAAGAGCAAGTTGCGCCAGAGCGGCTTCCGCGTACCCCTGATGTTGGAATTCAACACCAAGCGCGCCAAGATGCCGACCGCGGAGGAGGTCATTGCGGCGGCCGCCGACACCGGCGGCGGGAAGAAACCACGCACCTTCAAGTTCACCAACAAGAAGAACTTCCACCTGGCCGCCGGTGTGGTGGGCACCTGGTACTACGACAGCATGTACAAGCAGAAGTACCGGATGGATGGCAGCATCCAGAAGGATATCGACAAGGGCGAGCATCAGGTACTGCCCTACCGCCTGGCCGCATCGGCGCGGATCGGTTATGGCAGCCTAAACCTCTTCGCGGAGTATGCGCTCACGCCGCTCTTCAAGGACAACATCACACCTGAGCTCACTCCCTTCAACGTGGGCCTCACGATCATCGGGTTCAACTAGCGCATCGGTCAGCCGCTACGCGCTACGAGGGGTTGTACCCGCGGCGGAAGGGCTGCTTCGCAAGAAGCGGCCCTTTCTTGTGTCCACGCTCTCGGACCGTTCGGATGAAGTGCATATCAGCGCTCTTCCGACGGTTCCCGCTATTTTTGTGGCCTCCAACCTGAACGCACCGCCATGGGCCGCATTTTCGAGAAACGCAAGCACAAGATCTTCGCCCGTAACGCCAAGCTGAGCAAGCTCTTCACCCGTATCGGCAAGGAGATCGCCATGAGCGTGAAGGCCGGTGGGCCCAACCCCGAGGCCAATTCCCGGCTGAAGATGGCCATCCAGAACGCTCGCGGTGCCAACATGCCCAAGGACAATATCGACCGGGCGATCAAGAAGGCGGCCGGTGGCGGTGAGGCTGACTATAGTGAGATGACCTACGAGGGCTACGCCCCCGGTGGTGTGGCGGTCTTCGTGGAAACGGCCACCAACAACCCCACCCGCACCGTTGCCAATGTGCGCAGCTTCTTCAGCAAGTGTGATGGCACCCTGGGCACGAGCGGTTCGCTCTCGCACGTCTTCGACCGCAAAGCGGAGTTCGTGATCGAAGCCGCCGCCTTGAAGGACAAGGAAAGCGACGAGTTCGAAATGGAATGCATCGATGCCGGTGCGGAGGATGTGATCCACGACGAGGAGGGTATCGTCATCCTGGCGCCCTACACCGCCTTCGGCAGCATGGCCCAGAAGCTCGAACAGCTCGGGGTGGAATCGAAGAGCGCAGAGCTCAAGCGCTTCCCCCTCTCCATGATCCCGGCCGATCTGGAGACCGCGAAGAACGTGATGAAACTGGTGGACATGTTGGAGGAGGACGACGATGTGAACGCCGTCTACCACAACATGGAGCTGACCGAGGAGGTGGAGGAGGCGTTGGCCAACGCCTGATCCGTCAGAACTTGTTCCCCAGCGTCCGGAAGCGGATGTGGTAGTGCGTGCCCTGGTCGCCGCCCTGCACCGTCATGCGGCCGTTCAACTGCTCCACGAGGCTCTCGATGAGCGAGACACCGAGCGTGGTACCGTCCGTCTGCATCTTCTCCAAGGGGATCCCCACGCCATCATCGGTGTAGACAAGGTCATAGGCGCCTCCACCCGCATCGCTGATGGTCAGCTCGATGTGGCCTGCGGACCTACCGGTGAACGCGTGTTTGAAGGAGTTGGTGATCAGCTCATTCAGCAGCAACCCCAGCGGCACCATGGTATGAAGGTCGAAGGTCAGGTCCTTGTCGATGTGGGTCCGATACTCGATGCGGTCATCCACATCGTTCACTTCCACCAGGTCGGCGAAGAGTTCGTGGATGTACAGGCCGACGTCCACTGTCGCGAGCTCATCCCCCTTGTAGAGCTTCTCGTGGATCAGTGCCATGCTGGTCACCCGGCTCTGGCTTTGGTCGAAGGCGTGCTGCAGCCGCTCATCGGCGATGGTGCCGGCCTGGAGCCGCAACAGGCTGGCGATCACCTGCAGGTTGTTCTTCACCCGGTGGTGCATCTCCTTGATCAGCACCGTGATCCGTTCGTTCGCCTGTTCGAGCTTCTCCTTCTCGGCCTGCAGGGCGGTGTTCTGTTCGTTGTCGCGGATCCGTGCGGCCTTGAGGTTCTCCCGCATGCGCGAGAGCGCGAGCCCGAGCACGTCCTGACGTCCGCGCACCGGAACGGGCGTGTCGTAATCGCCCTTGCCGATGGCCTCGGCACTGCTGGCCTGCGCGCGGATGTTGTCGATCATGCCATTGAAGGAAAGCGCCATCTGCCCGATCTCATCGGTGCTGCTCACCGGTACCTTCGCACTGATGTCGCCCGTGGCGAGGGACCTTGAGGCGTGCGTCACTTCGTTCACCGTATTGCGCAGGCCGCGTAGGATCACCACACCCATTATCGTGACCGCCCCCACCACGCCGAGCAGGGCGGCCAGGACGATGAAGAGCCGAAGTTCCGCACTGCGTGAGTTCGCGGCCGTACTCTCACGGATCAGGCCCAGGGAGCTGTCCTCCACCAACTTCAACTTCTCCAACGCCTGCAGGCTGAGCTCCCACCACTGGCGTGGTGCGATGCCGAGCGGGTCCGCGGTGCGTCGTTCCTTGACGGTCCCGATCAACGCACGGAGGAAGTTCACATCAGGTCCCTGGAAGAGCTGCCGGTAGGCCTTCATCACCTCCGGCTGGGCATCCCGCTCGAAGAGGAGCAGGTTGGTCTCGTAGGTGGCGATGAGGTCATTGATCTCGCCTTGGTCGCTTTCGCTCATCACGCCGCGCGAGCCGATGCTGAGCCGGTCGCGGACCATGCAGAGCGATTGCTTTGCATTGAGCAGCCGCTGGTGGGCGTACATCCAGGACTGTGTCTCGGGATCCAGTCCGGTGCGCACGATCCGGCCCATCTCGTCGAGCAGCCGCTGATCCATCGCGCCATAGCTGCGACCGGCGGCCTCCGGATCGATGCGCTGTTCGGCCACCCGGGCTCGCAGGATGTTGAGCCCGTCGAAGGGAAGTCCGCCCACCACCTTGGGGTCATTCGGGTGCGTGGGGTCCCGCAGTTCGGCGATGCTCGCATTGGTGCGCTGGTGCTGTACCGTGAGCTTGATGGAGGTGACCGGCTTGCCGGTCAGGTAGCCCACGGAAAGGGCGCTTTCCCGCTGGAGCTCGTGGATGACCTCGGCGAAACGCCCGATCAGGGCACTCTGCTTGTCCACATAGTCCATGACATCCAGTCGCTTGATGCTCGAATCGACCTGCTTGCCGATCAACAGCACCATGCCCACCACCGGGATGCCCAGGGTGATCATGAACTTGGTGCGGATGGGGAGGTCCGCGAAGCGCCAACGCATCGTGCCGAAAGTACTGCGCCCTGCGCTTGCCACGGGCTTCTACCTTTGGCCACAGCCGCAACGCCGGCCAGCACACATGAAGGAACAATTCGAGGCGCTCGACGCACGCATCGCGGAAGCGCTCCAGGGTGGCGGCAAGGACCGTATCGCCGCGCAGCACAAGAAGGGTAAGCTGACCGCACGCGAACGCATCGACCTTCTTCTTGATGAAGGGAGCTTCCAGGAGATCGGCCAGCTCGTCACGCACCGGAGCGACAACTTCGGGCTGGACAAGCAGGTCTTCCTGGGCGATGGCGTGGTCACAGGCCATGGCCGGATCGATGGCCGGCTGGTCTACGTGTTCTCCCAGGACTTCACCGTATTGGGCGGCTCGCTCGCCGAGGCCCATGCCGCCAAGATCTGCCGCATCATGGATCTCGCCATGCAGAACGGCGCGCCGGTGATCGGGCTCAACGACAGTGGTGGTGCGCGCATCCAGGAGGGCGTTGTCAGCCTGGCCGGTTACGCCGACATCTTCTACCGCAATGTGCGCAGCAGCGGTGTGGTGCCGCAGATCAGTGCCATCCTCGGCCCGTGTGCAGGAGGCGCGGTCTACAGCCCTGCCCTCACGGACTTCGTGATGATGACGGAAGGCACCAGCTACATGTTCGTGACCGGCCCCAACGTCGTGAAGACCGTGACCCATGAGGAGGTGAGCAGCGAGGACCTCGGTGGCGCCTCCACCCATGCCTCCAAGAGCGGGGTCGCCCACTTCACGGCACCGAACGAGCTCGACGCCATCCGCCAGTTGCGCCAATTGATCTCCTACATCCCCAGCAACTGCGAGGAGGACCCGCCCGTGGTCGACTACCAGGCCGGTGATGACCTTCGATCGGAGCTTGACAGCATCATCCCGGACAACCCCAACCAGCCCTACGATATCCGGGAGGTGTTGAACGCCGTGATCGATCCGGAGAGCAGCATGGAGGTGCACGCGGAGTATGCGCGGAACATGGTCATCGGTTTCGCACGGGTAGCGGGCCGTACCGTCGGCTGTGTGGCGAACCAGCCCGCCACGCTGGCCGGCGTGCTCGATATCGACGCCAGCGTCAAGGCCGCGCGCTTTGTGCGCTTCTGTGATGCCTTCAACATACCGCTGCTCGTCTTCGTGGACGTGCCCGGTTTCCTCCCGGGGACGGACCAGGAATGGCGTGGCATCATCAACCACGGGGCGAAACTGCTCTACGCCTTCAGCGAGGCCACGGTGCCGCGGATCACCGTCATCACACGCAAGGCCTATGGTGGTGCGTATGATGTGATGAACTCCAAACACATCGGAGCGGACATGAACTTCGCCTGGCCGGGTGCTGAGATCGCGGTGATGGGCGCGAAGGGCGCGGCCGAGATCATCTTCAAAGGCGAGATCGCGAAGGCGACCGACCCGGCGGCGAAGTTGGCCGAGAAGGAGGCCGAGTACAAGCAGCAGTTCGCCAACCCCTACGAAGCTGCGGCACGTGGCTATGTGGATGCCGTGATCCGGCCGTCGGAGACGCGGAAGCACATCATCGCCGCCCTCGACATGCTGCGTAACAAGGTGGAGAAGCTGCCGCGCAAGAAGCACGGGAACATCCCGCTCTGATCCGCGTAACAAGGGCTTCGTCCCGACCATGAAGTTCACCGTCGTCACGCCCAGCTTCGGGCAGCTCCGTTACCTCCGGCTCAACGCCGCTTCCGTGGCCGATCAACGCGCGCCGGGGATCGAGGTGGAACACATCGTACAGGATGGGGGCAGCAAGGATGGTACGCGCGACTGGCTGAAGGGACAGCCGCTGATCACGGCGGTGCCCGAGGCCGACGAGGGCATGTACGATGCCATCAACCGCGGGATCATCAAGGGGACCGGCGAGGTCTTCTCCTGGCTCAATTGCGACGAGCAATACCTGCCGGGCACGCTGGCCGCCGTGAAGGCCTACTTCGAGCAACACCCGGAGGTCGACATGGTGGCGGGTGATACCATCGTGGTGGATGCACAGGGTGAGTACCAATGCCATCGCAAGGCCGTGGTGCCCACCACCGGGATCCTCCGCCTTGGTCGTACACCGGTGCAAAGC
>JAGQVR010000088.1 GCA_020437875.1 Flavobacteriales bacterium | reverse complement strand
GATCGCGGTGCTTGCCTTCATGCAGTTCACGGTGATCCTGGACTTCATGGTGATGGCTCCGCTGGGAGCGATGCTGATCCCGGAGCTACGCATCACCCCGGAGCAGTTCAGCCATGTGGTGCTGGCCTATGCCGCCGCAGCGGGCATAAGCGGCTTGCTCTCGGCCGGGTTCGCGGACAGGTATGACCGACGTTCCCTGTTGCGCTTCTTCTACATCGGATTCCTGCTCGGCACGCTGTTCTGCGGCCTGGCCCCGACCTATGAGCTGCTCCTGGCAGCCAGGGTCTTCACCGGTGTCTTCGGGGGCGTGATCGGCTCCGTCTCTATGGCGATCATCACCGATGTGTTCCTGCCGCATGTGCGTGGACGGGTGATGGGTTTCGTGCAGATGGCCTTCGCGGTGAGCCAGGTGGCCGGTATTCCCATAGGGCTCTTCCTCGCCCATCGCTTCCACTGGCACGCCCCCTTCCTGATGATCGTCGGGCTGGGCCTGGTGGCCGGCTTCGTGATCTTCCGCTTCATGCGACCGGTCAGGGAGCATCTGGCGCTCCAGGGCAAGGTCAGGCCGGTCGAGCACCTGGTGAAGACCTTCCTGAACCCGAGACATACCGTACCCTTCCTCACCATGATGATCCTTGCCACCGGCGGCTTCATGATGATGCCCTTCTCGACCACCTTCCTCGTGAACAATGTGGGCGTGACCGAGGCCGAACTCCCCTGGGTGTTCGTGATCATCGGCCTGTGCTCCATGATCACCTTCCCGGTCGTCGGACGCCTGAGCGACCGGTTCGGCAAGTTCAGGACCTTCACGGTGGGCACCGCGATCGCCATCACCACCACCATCATCTATAGTCATCTGGGACCGACCCCGCTGTGGAAGGTCATCGTGATCAATGCGATCAGCTTCGTGGGCATCGGCAGCAGGATCGTGTCGTCACAGGCGTTGATGACCAGCGTACCTACGATGCGCGACCGTGGCGCCTTCTCGGCCATCACCGCTTCCATCCAACAACTATCCGGGGCCTTCGCGGCAGGGATCGCCGGACTGATCGTCATCCAAGCCAATGACCATGCGCCGCTCGAGCACTATGACACCCTCGGCTTCGTGTGCGCGGGAACCATGCTGGCCTGCGTGGTGCTCATGTACTTCGTGGATCGCCAGGTGAAAGCGCAAGCCCTGATGGACGCCGAAAGAGAGCGCCCTGTTACGGTGGCCGCCTGACGGGTCGACGATCACCGGAATGGTCGCCAATGCGAAAACGAAGGACCCGCAGCTCAAATGGCTGCGGGTCCTTGCATCGTTGTTCGGGACTAGAACGCGCTGCTAGTGGCCCGGCGGTCCCGGCCCGAGTGCATGCCGTAGTACATCAGCGAGAACTCGAAGGCTCCATTCTTGCGGGTGTAGTTCTGAAGACTCGAGATGTTCGCGTCATAGCTGAAGCGATAGACCACGTTCTTATGCTTCAGGCCTACATGTGCGATCGCTGCGTCGTTCACACGGTAGGCCGCGCCAGCAAGCACACTGTACACCGATCCGCCCAGCCCGATCTCCGCCATCAAGCCGACATTGACCTGCTGATCAGCGCCCTGTCGCATGTACAGACCGGATGGCACCAGGTAGGTATCGTCGATGATCTCCACGCGCGCGCCCCCATTCACCGAATAGCGGATAGGAAGGTCGCTGTCCGTCACGCGTAGGATCGATTCGTTCGGCGTGTTCACGTGGTACATGGCGAAATTCGCGAAGGGATTGACGCGCTTGCGGGCGTTCGTCGCCTTGTATGAGACTCCACCGGCGATGTCCAGCATCAGGCGGGCACCGCGCTGCACGGTCTCACCCGATGGCAGATCGGTGTTGAAGTATCCATTGTCGTACTGCGCATCCCATACCAGCTGCTGGTCATTCATCTTCTTGTACAGGATGCCCAGGTTGAAGCCTCCTGAGATGATGTGACGTGGATCACGGCCTGCGACATTGTATGCCGCGGAGACGCCGGTCTGGAAGGTGTTCATCACTCCCGCCATATTGTAGTTGTTCAGGTAGGCCCCGAAGCCGTAACGGTCCTGCATGGCCACATCGTAACCGAAGCCGGTCGTGGTGAAGCTGTTGGCAAGGCTGTTCCATTGACTACGGACATTGCTGGTCATGCGGAAGTCCGCATTGCCATACATGCCCGTTAGCGCGGGGTTAAGCAGTGCCGGGGCTGCATCGTAGTGCGAGAGGTGGCCGTCCTGGGCGTTCATCGAACCCCAGATGCACAGGCTGCAAGCCAGTACGATCGCATTCTTCTTGCTCATCATCTTGTGGCCTTGTTCGTTCATCGGGTCAGTGTCACCTTACCTGCACGATCGTGCGTCTCGCCCGTGGTGGTGGTCGCCACCACGGAGAACACGTACACTCCATTGATCTCGGGCTTGCCCTTGTGCGTGCCATCCCAGCCTGCCAGCGGGTCGGTGGTCTCGAAGACGAGCTCGCCCCAACCGTTGTAGATCTTCAACTCCATGGTCTCGAAGGGTCCGCCGCGCACATAGAACACATCATTCACCCCGTCGCCGTTCGGGCTGAAGGCGTTGGGTAGCTTCGGTGGCAGGATGTCCTTCACCTCGACCTCGATCAGCAGGGAATCACGATCGGTGCAGCCGTTCGCGTTCGTCACGGTCTGAACGATGATGTATTGACCCGGCGCCTCATAGGCATGGACGGGTTCAGCGAGCAGGCTTCCGCCACCATCACCGAAGTCATAATACCAGTTCGTGGCGGCCACCGAGGTGTCCGTGAAGGCGATCTCCGTCTCCGTCAGCAGCTCACCGCCGATTGCGAAGCCTGCCACCGGTGCATCAAGCACCTCGACCGTCCGGGTGATGCTGGCGCTGCAGCCGTTCTGCGCGAAGACGGTCAAGGTGACGGTATACTCACCCGGCTCAGTGAAGCTCGTGCTCGCTTCAGGTCCATTGGCCGTTACACCATTGCCCAGGTCCCAGTTCCAGCCGATGATGGCCGAACCCGTGGTGGTGCTCGCATCCATGAAGCTCGTCGTGGAGCCGGCGCATGCATTGGTCACCCCGAAGGCAGGCTGCAACGGGTTCACGAAGGACAGCAACGATGTATCGCTCACGGCGGCACACACCCCGTTACCGGTCGTGGTCAACACCATGCGTATCATACCGAGCTGTTCGTCCGTGGCTCCTGGCTGGTAGCTCGCGTTGGCCGAGGTGTTGTCCGGCAGGAATACCCCTGAACCGTTCGTGGTCCAGATCACTCCCGCTGCTCCGGTGAAGGAACCCGACACATCCACCGAGGCGCTCGCATCACAGGTGCTGAGGTCCGCACCCGCGTTCACCGTCGGAACAGCTTGCAGGGACACCCGCATGGTATCGGTATCCGCCGGACACCCCATGTTGCCCGTGGTGGTCAGGATGAACCGCAGCTCAGCGAACGCCATGTCAGTTGCGCTTGGCACGTAGGTGGCTCCCAGGGTCGTGGCGTCCGGCAGGAAGGTGCCGGTGCCTGTCGTGCTCCACACCCCGCCGCTGACACCGGTGATGCTTCCACCAAGCGCGATCGGATCCATGTCCGCACACACTGTCTGATCCGCCCCGGCGTTGGCGATCCGCGTCGGCCCGATATCGATGAAGATCGAGTCCGCCGCATTGCCGCAGGTGCCCGTGCCGAAGGCCGTGAGCACGAGGTACACGCCACCGGCGATGCTGTCGTTCGCCGTAGGCTCATAGGTGGCGTTCAGCACATCAGCGCTCGGCATGAAGCTGCCCGAACCCATGGTGGTCCACTGCACGCTGCCTTCGTTCTGAGCCGTGCTGTTCAGTTGTACATCCTCCAGACCGTTGCACAGCAGCACGTCCGCGCCAGCGTTCACCGTCGGTGGCACGTGGTAGCTCACCACGAGCGTATCGCGGCCTGCGGGGCAGCCCTGGTTGTTGGTGGTGCTCAGGATCAGGTTGATGTTGCCGATCGCGTAGTCCGCTGCACCCGGGATGTAGGTCGCATTGAGCGCGCTCGCGTTCGGCATGAAGGAACCGGTACCGCTGGTGGTCCAGGTGCCCGTGGTCGTGCCGGCAACCACCCCGTTCAGGGCGATGTTCGGATCGGTGCTGCAGGCCACCACGTCGGTGCCTGCCGCCGCCGACAAGCCCCCGCCGAAACTGATCACCAGCTCATCGGATACCGCACTGCAAGGCGCCATACCGGTGGTGGTCACCGTCAGGGTCACCGAACCCGCAAGACTATCTGCAGCGCTCGGCATGTACAACGTGGCCAAGGCGTTCGGGTCAAAGAAGGTACCCGAGCCCGAACTGGTCCACGTGCCGCCGCTAGCGTTGGATGCGTTGGCCGTGACCTGGACCGGAGAGGCCGTGCATGCGATGATGTCAGCCCCGGCATTGATCGCGGGGATCGGATGCACCGTCAACAGTACCGCATCACTGGAAGGCGTGCAGGAGCCGCTCGTGATGGTGGTGAGGGTGAGCTGCACGCTGCCCGCCGCGATGTCGGCACCGCTCATCGTGTAGGTCGCGGTGGGGCTGGTGGTATTGCTGAAGGAGCCCGTTCCGCTCGTGCTCCAAAAGATGCCCGAGGACCCGCCGCTGTAGTTGCCGGCAAGCTGCGCGATAGGTGCATTCGCGCAGAGCACCTGATCGGCTCCGGCATAAGCGTAGCTGCTGTTGCCGAATGTGATCACCATGGCGTCCTGCGTGCTTGGGCAGGTACCGGTATTGGTGGCCGTGAGCGTGAGCACCACGGACCCGTTGGTCACATCGGCGGCGGAGAAGAAGTACTGCGCATTCAGGGCATCAGCGTTCGGCGAGAAGCTGCCGGTACCGGTGCTGGTCCACGTACCCGAGGGCGAGCCGTTCTGGATGCTGCCCAGCAGGTTGGCATGGTCGGACAGTACGCACACGCTCTGGTCGGGACCCGCATTCGTGATGATGCCATCGGTCAACCAAATGGTCATCTGGTCGCTCACCGGATTGCAGTTCGCGTTGTTCAGCGAACTCAGCGTGAAGGTGATCGAGCCGTTGGCTATGTCGGCCGCACTGGCGGTATAGGTGGTGTTCAGCGCGCCCGCGTTGGCGATAGTACCGCTACCCGTGGTTGTCCATTGGCCCACATTGGTGATGCCGCTGATCGTGCCGTTAAGGTCGAATTGCGTCACCGCGTTGCAGTAGGTCTGGTCCGGACCTGCGTTCACGTAAGGCGCAGGCGTCAGCGTCAGTTGCATCGCATCCGTGGCATTGTTGCAGCTGCCCGGCGCACTGATCGTGAGCGTGAGGCTGCCGATGGCCGTGTCGATGGCGCTTGGGATGTAGGTCGGCGTGAGCACGTTGGCGCTCGGGTAGAAGGAACCCGTACCCGAGGTGCTCCACTGTACCTGCGTGGCATCACCGCTGAGCTGACCATTGAGCTGCGTCACGGCATTGTTCGCACAGGCGGTCACATCCCCACCCGCGTTCACCGTGCCTTCCGGCTGAATGGCGATGAAGAGCGTATCGGCATCAGGCTGGCACACACCGGTGTTCGTCGCCGTGAGGATCAGGTACGCACCGCCCGCGAGCTGGTCGTTCGCACTGGCCTGGTACACGTTGCTGAGGGCGGTATTCGCGTTGGCGAACGTGCCGCTGCCCAGGGTGCTCCAGGTGCCGCTGCTCGAGGCGCCGCTCACGGATCCGTTGATCACCACGTTCAGGGTTCCATAGCAGGTCACCTGATCCGCACCGGCGTTCACCACGGATCCCGGCGTGATCGTCAGCACCATTTGATCCATGGCGTTGTCGCAGCTGTTCACGCTCCAGGTGAAGGTGAGCGTGCCCATCGCAGCATCGCCTGATGCGAGCTGATAGGTCGCATTCGCATCCGCAGCGCTCGGTGAGAAGCTGCCCGCACCGGTGGTGGTCCACTGGCCCTGGGTGGCGTTGCCGGTGATCGTACCGCTCAGTTGGATCGAGCTGGTGCTCGCGCAGATCGTCTGATCCACACCGGCGATCGCGATCGCGTTCGGCAGGATGGTGATCGTCATCGCATCGCTCACCGCCGTGCAGAGACCGTTATTGGTGCTGGTCAGCGTGAGGTCCACCGTACCGTTCAACGAGTCGAGGCTGCTGGCGATGTAGGTCGCATTGAGGGCCGTCGGGCTCGGGCTGAAGAGGCCTGTGCCGCTTGTGGTCCATTGACCTGTGGTCGCCCCGCCTTGCACGGTGCCGTTCAGTGCTACCTGCAACTGGTTCGAGCACGTGGTCACATCCGCTCCGGCGTCCACCACCGGCGATGGCGTCACGGTGATCGTCATCTGATCGCTCATTGCCGTGCAGTTGCCATTGCCCGTGGTGGTGAGCGTGAGCTGCACGCTGCCCGAGCCGAGCTCGAACGATGAAGGCACGTATTGCGCGTTGAGCGTCTGGGCGTTCGGCGTGAAGGTGCCAAGACCGCCGCTCCATTGCGCACCCGTCGCCACGGTGACCGCACCGTTCAGCGTCACCACCGCATTGTTCATGCACATGTTCTGGTCCACGCCCGCGTTCACGGTCGGGGCCGGAGTGAAGGTCACGACCACCGTATCGCGCACCGCGATGCAGTTGCCGTTGCCGGTGCTGGTGAGGTAGAGCGAAAGTGTTCCCGCAGCGAGTTCACCGGCGCTCGGCGTGTACACCGGGCTCAGCACGTTGGCGCTCGGCGCGAAGGATCCGCTACCGCCCGTCCAGGTGCCACCGCTGGCATTGGTCACATTCCCGGTGAGCTGCACCGCGCTGTTGTTCGCGCAGATCGCCATGTCGGCACCGGCATCCACGACGGGCGCACCGGTGAAGACGATCGTCATCTGATCCGTGACGGCGCTGCAGTAGGTCGTACCTGTCGAGCTCAAGGTGAGCGTTACGCTGCCCGCTGCGATCTCGGCTGCCGTAGGCGCATACTGCGTGGCGAGCATGGTATTGCTCGGGAAGAAGGTCCCCGCGCCGCCGCTCCAGGCACCGCCAGGCGCATTGCCCACGAAGCCGTTCAGCTGCACATTGGAGTTGTTCGCACAGATCTGCTGATCCGGCCCGGCGTTCACTACAGGGACGGGATCAACGAGTACCACCAGACTGTCACGCACCACGGTGCAGTTGCCGTTGCCCGTGCTGCTCAGCACCAGGGTGAACTGACCGGAAGCGATCTCCGCCGCGGTGGGGAAGTAGGTCGCGTTCAGTGCAGCGTTACCCGGTGTGTAGGATCCGTTGCCGCCGGTCCAGATGCCACCGCTGGCCACGGTGACCGTACCGTTCAGGTTGACCTGCGCGGCGTTGGCGCACACATGCGCATCCGGCCCCGCGTTCACCGTCGGTGCTGGCGTGAAGGTCAGTTGCACGGAATCCTGTGTGGCCACGCAGCCACCGTTGCCGGTGCTGGTGAGGAAGAGCCACACCTGTCCGCTCGCGACCTCGGCTGCACTCGGCGTGTAGGCCGCGTTCAGCGTGTTGCTGTTCGGGCTGAAGGCGCCGGAGACACCGCTCCACACGCCGCCCGTTGCGTTGGCCACCGAGCCATTGAGCTGGGCCACCGCGTTGTTCGCGCACAAGGTCTGCGGTGATCCCGCTTCCACGATCGGCGCCGACGTGATGGTCACCACCACCTGCGAGGACACCGCGTTGCACAAGCCGTTGCCCGTGCTGGTCAGCGTCACCGTGGCCGTGCCAGCCGCGACTTCCGCGTTGCTCGGCGTGTAGGTCGCGCTCAGGTTCGTAGCGCTCGGGTTGAAGGTGCCCGCACCGCTCCAGATGCCGCCCGTGGCGTTCTGCACGGAACCAGCCAGTTGCACAGCTGGGTTGTTCGCGCAGGAGGTCAGCGGCGTGCCTGCGTTCACGATCGGCGACGGGTTGATGGTGATCACTACCTGGTCGCTTACCGGGTTGCAAGTACCGTTGCCAACGGTCGTCAGCGTGAGCGTCACAGTGCCTGCGGCGATCTCCGATGCGCTCGGCGTGTAGCTCGCGTTCAGCGTGCCGTTGTTCGGCGAATACGAGCCGTTGCCACCGCTCCACAGCGCACCCGTGGCCACGGTGATGGCACCGTTCAGTTGCACCGATGCATTGTTCGCACAGGTGAAGAGGTCCGCACCGGCGTTCGCCGTGGGCGCTGGTGTGAAGGTGTAGGTAACCTCATCGCTCACCGCCGTGCAACCGTTGTTGCCCGTGGTGGTCAAGGTCAGCGTCACACTACCGGCCGCCAGTTCACCAGCGGAAGGCGTGTACACCGCGTTCAGCGCGTTGGCATTCGGCGTGAACGTTCCGCCCGCTCCGGACCAGGTACCGCCATTCGCGACGGTGATACTACCGTTCAATTGGATGCCCGCGTTGTTCGTGCAGCGCACACCATCGGCACCGGCGTTCGCAGTCGGCGAAGCAGTGAAGGTGATGAGCACCTGATCCGATACCGGCACGCAGTTGCCGTTGCCGATCGTCGTCAGGGTAAGTGTCAGGCTGCCCGCCGCGACTTCAGCAGCCGTTGGCGTGTAGAGCGCGTTCAGTGAAGCGATGCTCGGTGAGAAGGTGCCCGCACCGCCGCTCCACTGACCACCACCCGCACCGCTCACAGAACCGCCGAGCTGCACGTTGGGGTTGTTGGAGCAGACCGCGATGTCGTTGCCCGCGTTGGCCACCGGCGAAGCGATGATGGTGATCACCATCTGGTCGTTCACCGCGTTGCACAGGCCGTTGCCGGTGCTGGTCAGCGTAAGGGTCACGGTACCCAGGGCCACCTCGGCCGGGCTGGGCAGGTAGGTCGCATTGAGGGTGTTCGCGTTCGGCGTGAAGCTGCCGCTGCCCCCACTCCACACACCACCGGTGGCGATGGTCACGGAGCCGTTCAGGACGACCGTCGGGTCGTTCGCGCACACCGTGCGATCGAGGCCCGCGTTCACCACGGGGCTCTGCGAGAAGAAGATCGTCATCTGATCGCTCACCGCCTGGCAGGTACCGTTGCCGGTGCTCGTCAGGGTGAGCGTCACGGAACCGTTGGCGAGCTCCGAGGTGCTCGGTGTGTAGGTCGCATTCAACGCGTTGATGCTCGGCGAGAAGGTGCCCGTGCCGCCGCTCCATATGCCGCCGCCCGCGTTGCTGACAGTACCGGCCATCTGTACGGTGGCATTGTTGGAACACACGGTCCGGTCCACTCCCGCGCTCACCACCGGCGAAGGCGCGATGGTGATCGTCATCTGATCGCTCACCGCGTTGCACAGACCGTTGCCGGTGCTGGTCAGCGTGAGCGTCACCGTGCCTGCGGCCACTTCACCGAGCGTCGGTGTGTAGGTCGCGTTCAGGTTCGTGTTGCTCGGGTTGAAGGTGCCTGAACCACCGCTCCACACACCGCCGGTGGCATTGTTCACCACACCAGCCAGCTGTGCGGTCGACTGGTTCGCGCAGGTGGTGATGTTCGCACCGGCGTTCGCGATCGGCGTAGGCGTGATGGTGATGGTGATCTGGTCGCTCTCCGGATTGCTGTTGCCATTGCCCACCGTGGTAAGCGTCAACGTCACCGTGCCGGCCGCGATCTCAGAAGCGCTCGGCGTGTAGACGGCGTTCAGCGCACCGCTGTTCGGGTTGTACGTGCCCGTGCCACCGCTCCAGATACCGCCGGTGGCAATGGTCACCGCACCGTTCAGTTGCACGGCCACGTTGTTCGCGCACACCGTCTGGTCAGGACCCGCGTTCGCCGTCGGTGCGGCACCGAAGCTGATCGTCATCTGGTCCGTGGAAGGCGAGCACGCACCGTTGCCGGTGGTGATGAGCGTCAAGGTCACGCTGCCCGACGCGATCTCCGCAGGGGTCGGCGTGTACACCGCGTTCATGGTGGTGTTGTTCGGGTTGTAGGTGCCCGCGCCGCCGGTCCATTGCGCACCGGTACTGATGCTGAAGCTGCCCGCGAGCGTGGTGTTCGCGTTGTTGCTGCTCACCGTCTGGTCCGGTCCCGCGTTCGCGACCGGCGCCTGGGTGTAGGTGATGGTCACCGCATCGCTCACGGCGGCGCAGTTGCCGTTGCCGGTCGTCGTCGCGATCAGCGTTACGGAGCCGTTCACCACTTCGATGGGCGAGGGCGAATACGTGATGTTCTGCGCGGTGCTGCCCGGACTGTACGCACCGGTCCCCCCGGACCACTGCACACCGGTGGCCACCGTGATCACGGCGCCCAGCGTGGCGGTCGCGTTATTGCCGCAGACCGACTGGTCCACACCGGCGTTCACCGTCGGTGCGGGTGTGATCGTGTACGTAACGCTGTTTGATACTGCGTTGCATTGACCATTGCCCGCTGAGGTCAAGGTCAGCGTCACCGTACCGGCCGCGATCTCCGCCGCGGTCGGCGTGTAGGTCGCGTTCAGGGTGATGTTGTTCGGGCTGAAGGTTCCAGCACCACCGCTCCACACGCCACCGGCAGCACCGGTCACGGCACCGTTCAGAGCGATCGCCGGAGCATTCGCGCACACACTGCCATTGGTGCCCGCGTTCACGATCGGCGCAGGCGTGTAGGTGATGATCTTGGTGTCCGTGGCGGGCGTGCAATTGCCGTTGCCCGTGGTGGTCAGCGTCAGCGTCACCTGGCCAGCAGCGAGATCACCCGCGCCAGGGTTGTAGGTGGCGTT
>JAGQVR010000087.1 GCA_020437875.1 Flavobacteriales bacterium | reverse complement strand
AGGTACGAAGCCGAAATAGATCCCGTTGTCGAGCACGAGCAAGAGGCCGTCCTCACCACTGCGGTCCTGATAGGCGATGAAGCCCTCGCTCGCCGGAAACAGCTCCACGCTCGGGACGCTTGCACCGATGAGCGACTCCATCCGGCTGCGATATGGTGCGTAATTGACACCGCCGTATACGAAGAGCGAGAAGTTGGGGAAGACCTCCTTCACCGTGGCCTTGCCGGTCCGTGCGAGCAGACGCTCGAAGTACATCTGCACCCAGGCGGGGATCCCGCTGATCAGGCGCATATCCTCGCGCACGGTCTCTCCCACGATGGCCTCCACCTTGGTCTCCCAGTCGGTGATGCTGTTGGTGGCGAAGGATGGCATCCGGTTCCTAAGGAGGTAGGCGGGCACATGGTTGGCTACGATGCCGCTAAGCCGACCACTCGGAATATGCCTGCTCTTATCCAGGACCGGGCTGCCCTGCAGGAAGATCATCTTCCCGTCCACGAAGTCGGCCCTGCCACTGTGGGCGATGTAGGCCAGCAAAGCCCTGCGCGCGCTGTCGATGTGGTTGGGCAGGCTCTCCTTGGTGATGGGGATGTACTTGGCACCGCTGGTGGTACCGCTGGTCTTGCAGAAGTAGAGCGGCTTGCCCGGCCACAACACATCCTCCTCCCCGAAGCCGATCCGTTCGATGTAGGGCTTGAAGCCTTCGTAGTCGCGCAATGGGACGGCCTGCACCAGTTCGGCATGGTCGCGCACGGCATGCAGGCGGTGTTCCAGGCCGAAACTGGTGTCACCACCGAAACGCATCAACTCGCGCAGCACGGCGGCCTGCGTGTTCACCGGATCCATCGCACGCTTCATCACGGCCCGGGTGACAGCCCCGGCATAAGGCTTCGCGATGATCGATCTGAGGCTCATTCGAACACCATGTACGCCTGCGGGTCCAATGGTTCACCGCTCAGCCACAGCTCGAAATGGAGGTGCGGGCCGGTGGTGAGCTCTCCGGTACTGCCCACGATGGCGATCGCCTCGCCCGCCTTCACCTTGTCCCCCACCTTCTTCAAGAGCACACTGTTGTGCTTGTACACGCTCACCAGGTCGTTGGCGTGCTGGATCTGCAGCACATGGCCCGCATCGGTGGTCCAGCTGGCCAGGGTGACCGTGCCCGGCAGGCAGGCCTTCACCGCCGCATCCGCCTTGGCCACGATATCGATGCCGAAATGCCCCTTGGAGCGCTCGAACTTGCTGGTGACGATCCCGCGCAGGGGCGGGAAGAAGAAGACGCCCGCCAATTCGCGCCGCTCGTTGTTCACTCCGCCCTCTTTCACACTATACGCCTCCTCCCTGGCGACCCGCTTCCGCAACAAGCTGTCCGAAACGCTGGGTTCCAGGTCCTCCGCTGTGGGCTTCTTCGCCAGCGGTGCTAGCAAGGCCGCGCTGTCCGCCTCCAGCTCACCGCTCAACACCGCACGCAGATTAGCGATGTAGAGGTCGCGTTCCTGGCTGTGTTGCTCCAGCGAATCGGCCAATAGCAGGCTCCGATACGCGTTCCGCTTCGTCTCCTGGTCCGCATAACCGGGGATGTAGCGCTTCAGCGGAGTGAACACGATCACCGCTGTAACGAAGGCGCCATAGAGCAGGAAGGCCGCCGTGCCGAGCAACAGCACGTTCAAGCGGTTCAGGCGCATGCTGAAACGCTCCTCGAAGGTGCTGTCGTTGATGAGCATCAGCCGGTACCGGTCGCGGAGCTTCCGGAGCAACCGCCGCTTGGCGCCGCGTCCCTCTCCTTCCTTCCTGGTCGGCGCGATGGGCATCGGACAAATATCGCGCTCTACTTTCGGGCCGTGGCGTTCGTCGAACGATACGCGGAGATCAAGGCCAGGGATGGGCGGAGCCCACGCTCCGTTTTACGCCATGCCGCCCTCGATGGACTTGCCTGGCGTGACAGGCTCAGCGGCCGGACCGAACGCGGCCTCTTGTCCCCGCGCGTGCAATTCCTGTACGTGCACCACACCTTCACCGACGAATTGGAGGCGCTGCGCCGTCTGGTGGAGGACCTTTCGCGAACGCACGCCTTCATCCCCTACAGCGAGGGTGTTCAACGTGTGCAGCAGGGCCGGATCGACAGGCCGTACATCTGCCTGAGCTCGGACGACGGCTTCCGCAACAACCTCGATGGCGCACGGGTGCTGCACGAATTGGGGATCAGTGCCTGCTTCTTCATCAATCCCGCGCTGATCGGCCTGCGCGATGAGGCGGAGATCGCCCGGTTGTGCGCTGATCGCTTCCACCTGCCGCCGGTGCGTTTCCTCGATCGGAGTGAGGTGGATGAACTGGTGACCCTGGGCCACGAGATCGGCTCGCACACCTGGGAACACCACCGGATGTCCGCACTGCCGCAGGAAGCCATGATCGAGGACATCCAACGTACACGGGATACGCTCATCAGCTGGCTTGGTCGTGCCGATCATTTTGCCTTCCCCTACGGACGATTCACCGACCTTCCGGCCGCCGGATACCGTGCCGCGCTCCAGGCCGGCCACGTGAGCTGTGCCACGGCCGAACGGGGATGCCATGCGAACACGGTGCCCATCCCTGCGGACCAGCTGCTCATCCGTCGGGACCACATCATCCTGGACTGGCCGCTTGCGCACATCCGGTATTTCCTTGGTACCAATGCCCGAAAGGGCGGCGCGGACCACAACCCCTACCTCGCCTCGGCATGAGGGTGGTGGTGCTCACGAGCGCGCGGCGCGGCACGGCCAGCCACCACCTGCCCGTCCTGGTGGGCAGCCCGCAGTACAAGGTGGTGCGTGTGATCCTCGCAGGTGCGCCCACGCGGCCGAAGGGGGGACTGATGAAGAAGCTGCGGAAGGTCCTGCGGATCGGACCCCTGGGTGCGCTGATGGGTTACCGCATGCGCGCCTGGTACACCACCGATGTACAGGCCCTTTCGCCCATGGAGGACATCGATGTGCTGTGCGAACGGTTCGGGATCGAGCTTGTCACCAGCCCCTGGGTGAACCACCCGGATACCGTGACCGCCATGAAAGAGGCGAACCCGGACGTCGCCCTCAGCCTCGGCAACGGCTACATCGCATCCAGGGTGTTCATGCTCCCGCGACTGGGCATGCTCAACATCCATCACGAGCTCCTGCCCGAGTACCAGAACGCCCAGGGGGTGATCTGGCCCATCTACAACGGCTCGCGGGTCACCGGCTACACCATCCATCGCATCGACAAGGGCATCGACACCGGTGCCATCGTTCAACGTGAGGAGGTGCCCATCCGCTTTGGTCCGCGCCTGCGGGATACGGTGACCCGCACGATGGTGGCCGTGCTGGATGCGAGCGCGGCAGCCTGCCGCGCGGTGCTGGAGGACCTGCCGACACGGCTGGCCGCGGCCAGGCCGCAGGGTCCGGGCCACAAATGGACCACGCCCAGCTTCGGGCAATACCTGCGCATCCTGCGGAACCACCGTCGCCTGCGCGATGAAAGGTGAGCACTGAGGTGGGCCATGTCCCGATCCGCAAGCCATAATAACTTCGCCCGTTCGTAGTTATCCCTTGCGTTCCTCCATGCGCCTTCCCTTCTCCCTTCGGTCCGCCGGTGCGGTGCTGCTCGTTGCCGCGCTCGCCATGGGCTGCTCCCAGGAGAAGGACGCCTTCCTGAACCGGACGTTCCACCGGCTCACCACCCGGGACAACGGATGGTTCAATGCCAGTGAGAAGTTGAAGGAGGTGGTGGCCGGCATCGAGGAGGCCCATGTCGACGATTACGACCATGTGCTCCCGCTCTTCATCTATGGTTCCGATGAGCAGGCCAAGAATGCCACTCCGGACCTGGAGAAATGCATCGAGAAGTGCTCGCTCGTGATCGAACGGCACTCGATGAACATCGGGGGGAAGGAGAAGAACAAGTGGATCGATGACTCCTGGTTCGTCATCGCGAAGAGCCATTTCTACAAGAAGAACTTCTACGAGGCGGAACGTGGCTTCACCTACGTGAGTCGGCGTTTCAAGGGGGAGAACCGGCAGATGCAGAGCCTGGTGTGGCTGGCACGGACCGCCATCGTGCTGGAGCAGTTCGGCAAGGCACAAAGTTCACTGGACGAAGTCGCTAACCAGAAGACACTTCCCAAGGACTTCGACCATGGGGAACTTGAAGCCGTCCGGGCGGAGCTGGAATTGAAGCGCGGCAAGGTGGATGACGCGATCGTCCACCTGGAGGCGGCCATCCCCAATGCGCGCACCAAGAAGGAACGCGTGCGGTGGGCCTTCGTGCTGGCCCAGCTTTACCAGCACAAGGGTCTCGAGGAGAAGGCGATCAAGCAGTTCGCCATCGTGGCTCGGATGAGCCCGCCCTACGAAATGGCCTTCCACACCCAGATCTTCCAAGCGCTCGCCTTCAACAAGGGCAACAGCAAGGAGATACGAAAGAAGCTGAACCGCATGCTGCGCGACGACAAGCATGTGGACCACTTCGACATGCTGCATTATGCGATCGCGGACCTGGACCTGAAGGAGCGCAAGGACTCCTCCGCGATCGACCACCTGGTGACCAGCGCTCGGGTGAGCACCACGGACACCAAGCAGAAGGCGAAGACCTTCCTGCGGCTCGCGGACATCTACTTCGACGACCGGGCCTACGGCGATGCCCAGAAGTACTACGATTCCACCCAGACCATCCTGGCCGAGACCCACGAGCGGTACGATGAGGTGACCACGCGCGCCCGGGTGCTGGGCGAACTCGTGGAACAGTTGCGGATCATCGCCTTGGAGGACAGTCTTCAGGGACTGGCCCAACTGGACGACAAGGACCTGGAGAAGAAGATCCGCGGGATGATCCGCGACCGGGAACAGGAGGAGGCCGAGCGGAAACAAGCCGAGGAGGAGGCGCGTGCTCTGGCCGAAGCCAACCCCGATGCCGGCCGGAACACCCAGCAACAAGGGGGGAACCGCGGAGCCTGGTACTTCTATGACCCGCAGCAGATCGGGCGCGGCCTTGCGAACTTCCGCAAGAAATGGGGGAACCGGCCGCTGGAGGACGACTGGCGGCGCAAGGACAAGAGCGGCAGCGCACTCGCGGAGTTGACGGAGGAAGAGGAGGAAGAATTGGAGGCTGGCAACGCCAAGGAGGAGAAGGAGGCGGAGTGGAAGGACCCTTCGTTCTACACCAAGGACATCCCGAAGGACGATGCCGCTCTGGCCGCCTCCAATGCACGCATCTGCTCCGCCCTGTACACCTCCGGCATGATCTACAAGGAGCAGCTGAAGGATGCGGATAACGCCATCGAGAGCTTCGAGGTGTTGAACGGGCGCTTCGACGAGTGCCGCTACACCCCGGAGAGCTTCTACCAGCTGTACCGGATCTACCTGGAGAAGGAACAGACCACGAACTACTTCGCACCGGACGGCATGGGCTCGCAGTACTATGCGAACGTGATCCTGGAGCGCTGGCCCGACTCGGAGTTCGCCCGCCTGATCCGCGACCCGAACGTGTTGCAGGCTGATGAGGTGCGCCGCAAGGAGGAGGAGGTCGCCTACAAGGAGGTGTACGACCGGTACCGGCAGTACATGTTCGCCTCCGTCATCGTCTCCTGCGAAGGGGTGATGGCCAACGAACCGAACAACCACTTCCTGGCCAAGTACCACATGTTACGGGCCATGGCCCTGGGTGGCATGCGTGATCGTGCCGGCTTCCGTGCGGCGCTTGAGGAGGTGAAGATCAAATTCGCTGGTACGGATGAGGAGCGGGCCGCCACCGAGATGCTCGCCGCACTGGACCGCAGCGCCGGCACACCACCACCTCCACCCAAGCAGGGTGCGGCTGGCGCCTACACCCCGGATGCGGGCCCTCATTTCTTCGCCCTCATCGTACCCAACCAGGGCTCGGACCTCACCAGCATCAAGACCCGCATCTCGTCCTTCAACCAGCTCTATTTCCCGGGTACCCCGGTGGAGATCACCAACAGCTTCCTTGATCCGGAACACCAGGTGGTATTGATCAGTGGATTCCCGACCAAGGAGGCAGCCATGTTGTACAACGGCCTCTTCACCAGTGGTAACCAGGAGCTCGTAGGGATCAACGACCAGGGCTATCCGGCCTTCCCGATCACCACGGCCAACTATGCCCAGTTGTACAAGAGCAAGGACGTGGATGGCTACAGCACCTTCTTCACGCAGAATTACCTTGACCGTCAGTAGGATAAGCCGGATCGGCGCCTATCTTTGACCCGTCTTCAACCTGGAACCGAAGCGAAGGATGTTGTTCCGATCCGAAAAACCTGCGAATCCGTCACCCATGAACAAGACCGCTGAACCCGTTAGCCCCGGCAAGATCAATAGCATCATGGAGGGCACCTCCATCGAGGGGGAGATCAAGAGCGACAGCAATATCCGGATCGACGGTCGGGTGAAGGGCACGATCAATGCCCGCGGCCGCGTGATCGTCGGGCAGACCGGTAGCATCGAGGGCGAGATCATCTGCCAGAGCAGTGACATCGAGGGCACCGTGATCGGCAAGGTGAACTGCCAGGACCTGCTGAGCTTGAAGGCCACGGCCAAGTTGCAGGGCGACATCAACACGAAGAAACTGGCCATCGAGCCGGGTGCCGTGTTCACCGGGAACTGCAGCATGGGCGGTGGCGTTGTGAAGGAGATGGATCCTGTACGCCTGCGCACCGACAACGCGAACACGGCACGTCCCGAGCAGCAGCAGGCCACGCGCTAAGCCGGCACTCCACTGTTCGTTCCGATGGCCGCACCGCAACGGTCGTTCCTCATCGTATTGGTCGCATTCACCCTGTGCTGTGTAGCTGTGCTCGCACTTGGCTCTCGGGCTTTGCACCTACCGATGAACCCCGTTTTCCTGGGCATGCCCCTCTACTTCGCGGTGCTCACCTACCTCCTGCACCGCTGGCAGGAACGCGCGCTGGTCGGGGATCCGAAGGGCTTCGTGCAACGCTTCATGACCGCGCTGGTGGTGAAGATGTTCGCTTCGGTCGCCGTGCTCGTCGTTCTGTTGCTGACCGCCCCGGACGCCTTCATCACCCCGATGGCCCTCGGTTTCGCAGCGCTCTACCTGGCCTATGTGGTATTCAGTACGGTGCGCTTGATGCGACTCTCCCGCAATGCCCCCCGGCCATGAGCGGACCTTCGCGCCGATCCTCGAAGAAGGCCCAGGAGGGCTACAACAGCTACCTGCGCTTCACCGGCCTGGGATTCACGATGATCGGGATCATCCTCGCGTTCTGCTTCGCCGGCTACTGGCTCGATGGGGTGATCGGCTGGAAGTACCCGGTGCTGACCATCGTGCTGAGCCTTTTGGGGATCGCGGGTTCCATGGTCTACCTGTTCAAGGAAACGGGCAGAAGGGAGTAATAGATAGTTTTCGAGCGGCGAGCGGCCAGGAAAAGCAGTTGGGCCGGTCGGCGAGCCGCAGGTGGCGAGTTCCAGGTGGTCGTGCAATTCTTGCCGCTTGAGCTTGCGCCGCTTAACATTCGCCGCTGGCGGATAGCCCTATCAGCCTCTTGTATTCAGCGCCTTACGAAGATCCTGCAGCAAGAGGATCCACCATTGCCGGACGAGTCCTACCTTCGCGGCCGCAAACAGGGGTACAACCCTCCCGTGATGTCGATCCCGAATCTGCTGCGCACCGCGTCCCTCCTGATCGGAAGCCTTCTTTTCGGCACCGCGAACGCACAGCATGAAGGACACGGCCAGGAGGCCCAGGACCACACAGATGCCGTGGAGAACGCCATGGTGGAGGTGGTGGCCGCAGATACGGAAGCACCCGAACTGGCGAAAGAGGAAGCGGAGCACGGCGGCAAGTTCGACGCCGGCCAGCTGATCATGGGACACATTGGCGATGAGCATGGCTGGCACCTCTGGGGCCACACCACCTTGCCACTGCCGATCATCGTGTACAACACCGAACGTGGCGTCTCCTGCTTCAGCAGCAGCCATTTCGACCACGGTCACAAGACCTACGGCGGATACATGCTACATGAGGGCAGTATCGTGGCTACCAAGGCGGAGGATGGCACCGATGTGCACCATGCCACCATCGACGAGCCGCTGACCAAGGCCACTTGGGACATCAGCATCACGAAGAACGTACTGAGTCTGTTCATCAGCCTGGCGATCCTGCTCTTCGTCTTCATCGGGGTGGCCAAGGCATACACCCGCCGTGCCGGTCAGGCCCCCACCGGCTTCCAGAACCTGGTGGAACCGATCATCCTCTTCGTGCGCGACGATGTGGCCAAGAGCGCCATCGGGCCGAAGTACATGACCTTCATGCCGTACCTGCTCACGGCCTTCTTCTTCATCTTCCTGAACAACCTGCTGGGTCTGGTGCCCTTCTTCCCGGGTGGTGCCAACCTCACCGGCAACATCGCGGTGACGCTCGTCCTCGCTCTGATCACCTTCATCATCGTGACCGTGAAGGGCAACAAGCACTACTGGCACCACATCCTGGCCATGCCGGGCGTACCCGGCTGGGTGCTCTTCATCCTCACCCCGGTGGAGATCCTGGGCATGTTCCTCAAGCCCTTCGTGTTGATGATCCGACTGTTCGCCAACATCACGGCCGGTCACATCATCGCGCTCAGCTTCTTCAGCCTGATCTTCGTGTTCGGCGAGACCAACGCGGGCGCTGGCTACGGCGTGTCCGTGATGTCACTGGCCTTCACGGTCTTCATGACCATGCTCGAACTGCTGGTCGCCTTCATCCAAGCCTACGTGTTCACCTTCCTGTCGGCCATGTACATCGGCGCGGCGGTGGAGGAACCACACCACCATTAGAACCTGAACTTCCCAAAACACGAACACATGTTCCTCTCTGTCCTTCTCGACCTCGGCACTGGTTACGGTATCGCCGCCCTCGGCGCTGGTCTCGCTGCTGTTGGTGCCGGCATCGGCATCGGCCGCATCGGTGGTGACGCCGTGCAAGCCATGGCCCGCCAGCCGGAAGCCATCAACGACCTGCGCGCCAACATGATCCTGACCGCCGCTCTCGTGGAAGGTGCCGCCTTCTTCGCGATGGTGGTGGGTCTGCTGGTGGTGCTGAAGTAAGCAAGGACGAGCCGTCCGCGCTTCTTCCACTTTCAACCTCAATAACGCAAGCCCATGCTGCTCGCTAGTCTCGTAGAGCCCTCCTTCGGCCTCATCTTCTGGATGACGCTGTCCTTCCTGGTGGTGCTCTTCATCCTGGCCAAATTCGCCTGGAAGCCCATCCTCAACGGGCTGAAGGAGCGCGAGGCCTCCATCGCCGATGCCCTGAACGAAGCCAAGAAGGCCCGTGAGGAGAACGCCGCGATGATGGCGAAGAACGAGGACCTGATGCGCCAGGCGCGTGAGGAACGCGAAGTGCTGCTGAAGGAGGCGCGCGACATCCGCGACCGCGAGATCGCCGGTGCGAAGGCCAAGGCGAAGGCCGAAGGCGACGCCCTGCTGGCCCGTGCCCGCGAGGAGATCCGCAACGAGAAGAACGCCGCGATCACCGAGATGAAGAACCAGGTGGCCGAATTGAGCATCCTGGTGGCCGAACGCATCCTGAAGGAGAAGCTCGGTGATGCCGCCGCCCAGAAGGCACTGGTGGACAAGGTGATCAGTGAAGCCGACCTGCGCAAGTCATGAACATCACCCCGGTCGCATACCGTTACGCTCGTTCCCTGATGGACCTCTCGTTGGAGAGGTCCGCGGTGGACGCCGTGCACGAGGATATGGGGCTGGTGGCCGCGACCTGCACCGGCAGCCGCGAGCTGCAGGTGCTGCTGAGCAGCCCGGTGGTGAAGGCCGACAAGAAGGAGAAGGTGCTGGACCAGCTCTTCGCCGGAAGGATCGGCACGATCACCAACGCCTTCATCGGCATCATCGTGCGCAAGGGTCGCGAGGCCTTGCTGCCCCAGATCGCCGCTGCGTTCGGTGAACTCTACAACCAACACAAAGGCATCATCATCGCCGAGGTGACCAGCGCCGTGCCGCTCACCGACGAGGCCCGTAAGCGCGTGGTCGAGCTGGCCAACGCCAAGCACCCCGGCAAGTCCATCGAACTGGTGGAGAAGGTCGACCCTTCGATCATCGGCGGTGTGACGATCCGCATCGGCGATGAGCAGTACGACGGCAGCGTGAGCCGTCGCCTGAGCGACATGCGCCGCGAATTCTCGAAGAACCCGTACATCCCCGAGATCTAGGTCTCCTAAGAACCCTCCTCCGCCGAGGCTACGGCGGGTGAAAGATGGCCCAAGTGCAACCCGCCGAAGTGTCGGCGATCCTGAAACAAGAACTCGCCGGCTTCCGCAGCGAGGCCGAGCTCGAGGAGGTCGGTACCGTGCTTCAAGTGGGTGATGGCATCGCCCGCATCTACGGTCTGAAGGGTGTGCAGAGCGGTGAGCTCATCGAGTTCAACAGCGGCCTCCGTGGCATCGTGCTGAACCTTGAAGAGGACAACGTGGGTGCGGTATTGCTCGGACCCAGCGTGGGCATCAAGGAGGGTGATACGGTGAAGCGCACCAAGCGCATCGCCAGCATCAAGACCGGCGAAGGCATCGTGGGTCGCGTGGTGAACACCCTCGGCGAACCGATCGACGGCAAGGGTCCGATCACCGGCGAGCTGTTCGAGATGCCGATCGAGCGCAAGGCGCCCGG
>JAGQVR010000086.1 GCA_020437875.1 Flavobacteriales bacterium | reverse complement strand
AAGCTGCGGCGGCCCACGATGAGGCCGCGGTCCCAATCCTGGATGGCCCCGCTCACGATCTCACTGGCACTGGCGGATCCCTCATCAACGAGCACCACCAGACGCCCCTTCTCGAAGAGGCCGTCCTTGGTGGCGTAGGTATCCTCGCGCGGCGAGGTGCGGCCTTCGGTGTAGACCACCAGCTTGCGTTCTCCCAGGAATTCATCGGCCATCTCGATCGCCGTGCGCAGGTAGCCGCCACCATTGCCCTGGAGGTCGAGGATGAGGTCCTTCATCCCTGCGGTCTTCAACTCGGTCAGTTTCTCCCGGAACTCCTTCATGGTGGTGGCGCTGAAGCGGCTCACCTTGATGTACCCCACGGTGGGTTCGGCCATGTAGGACGCCTCCACACTGAAGATGGGGATGCGGTCGCGGGTGATGGTGAAGTCCAGCGGCGTTTGTTCGCCCTTCCGCAGGATGGAGACATCCACCTTGGTGCCTTTCTTTCCCCGCAGCCGCTTCATCACGTCGGTGTTCTTGAAGTTGACCCCGGCCACGTTCTCGGTATCGATGGAGACGATGCGGTCGCCGGCACGAATGCCGATACGTTCAGAGGGGCCACCCGGGATGGCATCCACGACGTAGATCGTGTCGCGGATGATGTTGAACTGTATCCCAACACCCTCGAAGTTGCCCTTGAGCGGCTCGTTCACCTCCTCGAGGTCCTCCTTCGGGATGTAGATGGAATGCGGGTCCAGTTCAGCCAGCATGCTCACGATGGCCGCATCCACCAGCTTGTTCTTGTCCACGTCATCCACGTACATCCGATCGATGTGGTACATCAGGGAGCTGAGCTTTCCCGTTGTCTGTGGATCGTTGTCCTGTTGGGCCTTGACCGTGGAGCCGAAGGCGGTGAGGAGGGGGAGCAGGAGGGTGAGGAGGCGCAGGTGCATGGTTCGTCGTGGCGTAGAACGCGCGAAAGGCGTGCCGGGTTGCTTCTGGAGGGCGGGAAGGTTCGTGAAAGGTCGTTAACGATCAGTTGAAGGTACGGGTCCGGACAAGTTCATCCTTGCGGTATTTCTCTGACCGCGTGACGCGGCCCTTCTCGTAATACTTCCATTTACCGTGCTTCATGCCTTCCTTATAATGACCAACGATGCCATCCTTCCGGAAGGCCCAGGTGCCATCGCGCAGACCACGTCGGTATTGGCCTTTGAGCGATACGTTGCCCTGTTCGTCATACTCGGTCCAGTCGCCGTGCGGGCTGTCCCACCCGTAGACCGCGAATATCAAGGGCCGTCCATCCGGATAATAGGCCCGGTAGACCCCGGAGGGATGTCCACGTTTGTAGTCCATGCTCACCGCGATCCGGCTGGTATCCGCAACGAAGCGACCGATCCGCTTGTATTGGGGAGCGTCGCTGATCGGCTCATAGGCCACGGCATGGGGTACCATCACCCCACTCGTTGGGACCCAAAGGGTATCGGGCTGGGCATGCGCTGCGACCGTGCAGGTCATGGCCAGGACAAGGAGACTTCGATTCATTCGTTGGGCCGGTCGTTGGATCCACGCACGCATTGGAATCGTGCGGAGAGCGTGCGTCCGTGCTGGTCGGTCAAAGTTAACCGGTGCGGGCCCGGCCCCGGAGAAACCTGAAGTCTGTGGTCATCAGCGGTCCGCCCGATGTAGGCTCCATCCAGGTCCCAGTCGATCACCGCTCCGGGGTCGCGGTGCGCCGCATGCAGGACCACCTGACCGAAGGATCCGTCCAATCTGATCGGGATGTGAAGCCGTGCAGCGTTCTCCGGATAGATCAGCTCCATCGGGCTGGTCGAGTTCCCGGATGGTGCTGGCGGCATCCTTCGGTATCCTGGATGCATGGCGGCATAATAGTGCTCCATGGCGGGCGGGAGCACGAACCAGCTGACCCAATGGCCAGGAGCACCGGGAACCAGCTGTTCCGTCTCGGAGGCATCAACGAATACACGTTGGTGATAGGTGCAGGGCGGAGTGCGGATGGCCGCCCGGATGATGGGGATCGTGTCGACGGGGACGCAGTCCACGCTTGCGCGCAAGCCGCTGGACCGGCACACGGCCATGGGCATCAGGTCATCATGGGGCGGGTCGAAGCCTAGGCCATCGGGTAGTGTTCCGAAGACCTCGAACAGGATCGGTGCGGCGGCCAGGGAGCCGGTGAGACCGGGGCGTCCTTCGCCATCCGCATTCCCCGTCCACACGCCCACGGTGTAGCGTTCGGTCACACCGACGGCCCAGGCATCGCGGTGCCCGAAGCTTGTGCCGGTCTTCCAGGCGATGCGTTCCTGCCCGGCAAAGTGCTGCCATCCGATCTCGAGGTCCGGACGGTTCAAGCTCTGCAGGGCTTGGAAGGTGTGGTGGATCGCGGCAGGGTTCAAGGGTGGCCGTTCTGTCCGCTTCCTGTGCTCCGCCTCGTTGGTGGTCACCTTCGGTGCATGGACCTGCTCCGCATCCTCATTCAGCAGGATACGCGCCATGGAGGCGTAGGCACCGGTCAGTTCCCATAAGCTGCTTTCGGCTCCGCCCACGATGAGCGACAATCCATAATGATCAGCGGAGCCATCGATGGAATGGAGACCCATCCCATGCAGGATATGAAGCGTCCGTTCGATGCCATGTCGATGCAAGGCGCGCACGGCCGGCACGTTGAGGGAACGGGCCAGCGCCTGGGAGGCGGGCACCGCACCATCGTAGCCATCAACGAAGTTGCGGGGCGCGAAACCTTCGTACTGGGTGGGCAGATCGGCCACGAGCTGATCGGGCATCAACTCACCGCTCTGAAGCATGGCGGCGAAGAGGAAAGGCTTCAACAAACTGCCGGTGCTGCGCCGGGCGCGTATGATATCCACTGCGCCAGCATGCGATGGCCCGGCCGATGCGAGATTGCCGAGATAGGCGAGGACCTCGCCGCTGCGTGTGTCCAATACCAGTACCGCCGCATTGTACACCTCGTTCGCGCGCAGTACGGGAGCGTGGCGCTCGGCGATGGCCGTAACGCGTTGGTGGATCGCGGCGTCGATGGTGCTGTGGATGCGCGTGCCGCTGTGGCCCTGTTGCTCAAGGGTCGTCAGCAGATGAGTTGCCTTGAGCGGCAGGGGCAATGGCCGGTCGGGCAGGGGCTCGCTCTTCGCGAGTTGGCAGGCCATGCTGTCCATTGTACCGTTATCGCGCAGGTAGCTCAGCAGGCGGTCGCGTTTCCGGCGCAGTTCATCGCGCCTCCTCCCGGGGTGGATGCGTGCCGGGGCGTTCGGAAGCACGGCCAGTGTTGCGCATTCGGCCCAGCCCAGTCGCTCCGGAGGCCTGCCGTACCAGCGCCACGCAGCCGCCTCGAGCCCCACCACGTTACCCCCGAAGGGCGCATTGGCCGCGTAGAGCGCAAGGATCGCATCCTTGCTGTAGCGGACCTCGAGCCGGAGCGCGAGCGCCATCTCCACCGCCTTGTTCCACCAGGTCCGGGGCCGGTCACCGCGCGCCATGCGAGCCAGCTGCATGGTGATGGTGCTTCCTCCGCTCACCACCCTTCCCGCGTCGCGGTTCTGCCGGGCAGCGCGCACCAGCGAGGGAAGATGGATGCCGGGGTGCGAGCGGAAGTGCCGGTCCTCGAAGGCGATCAGGCATTGCTCGAAGCGCCGAGGGACGGAGTCGCCAGGCGGCATGCGCCATTGACCATCACGCGCCACGGTCGCTGCGAGCGTGTTGCCGTCACGGTCCAACAGCACCGTGCTGCGCGGCTTGTCGAACAGGGGATCCATCGGTCCCCAGCGTGCCCAGGTGAACAGCAGGGTGACGGCCACCACCGCGCCGAGGAGCACGCGCCGCCACCGGTTCATGCGATCACCGTTGTGCGCTCGCACCGCCGCCGGCAGGCACCACCTGCACCCATCGACCGGTGCTCCGTGCATTCACCGTGTGGTCATACATGGCCTCGCAGACCGCGCCTGGCAGGTAGTACCGGCCCGTGTAGGCTGCGTTCAACATCACGCGGAAGGTGACCGTGTTGCCCCGCCACAGATCGAAGTAGGTCATCACCCGGTCATCGCGTACGTCCTGATAGGTGAAGTAGGAGGCCTGGGTCACGCTCTCGTTCCCTTCCATGCGGTTGTTGCGGATCTCCCAGCCCGAGGGGAATAGCTGGGTCAAGGCGAGTTGCTGGTAACCGTCGCCGATGCCGGGATGGGTGATCCTCACCACGGCCATGAGGTCGGTACCCTGTTCGATCCGGGCGGGGTCGATCGGACGACCGTCCATACCCACGTAGTCCACCGTCATGGCAAGACCACGTGCCGCTGCCTTCTCCTCACCGAGCATCGGTACACCCGTGCGCACGTAACGGAGGTAGATGCCCGACTTGCCCGTGTTCGTGATGGCCGTGCTGCTGCTACCGTCCGGTGTGGGCAGGTCCATGCGACTGATGGCCTTCTCCGTGAACTTGTTCGTTTCCTTGCCACCGGTCATCAGCTTGTACGAGATGCCCTGGTCCAATTCGTTCCGTCCGGTGAAATGGGCGATGGCCATCAAGCCGAAGGCCGTGGTCTGGGTGCTGTACCAATCTTCACTGCTCAGGTGCTGCGCGATGCGTTGGATCACACCGGCCGCCTTGGCCGTCTCGCCCATCTGCATCAATGCCTCGGCGATCAATGCGTCGTCGCGCAGATCGCTGCCATAGGTGAAGCTCTGTTCGGTATATGGCTCGATCGCGGTGGGGATGCCACCGATCAAACGGACCGCAGCGTCCTTCTGACCCACATAGGCGTATGCTGCGCCGAGCATCCACCGTGCCATGACGGATAGTTCGCGTTCCTCGCGCAGGCGGTTCATCGCGGCGAGCTCCGGGTGTTTGGCGAGGGCCAGCGTGTACAGGCGGTAGGCCTGGGTGAGCTGGGTGGCGCGCCGGCTCCAGCCTTGCGGAACGGCCCCGTGCCAGTCGCGCGCCGCCTTCCGCTGGTAGGCCAGCCAGTTCGTCAACAGCCCGCCCGCCGGCGAGAACCCTTCACGTTGTGCCTCGACGAGGAAGTGACCGGCGTAGATGGAGGTCCAGTCGTCATAATAGTCCCCGCCGGGCCAGTAGTTGAAGCCGCCATCGCTGCGTTGGAAGCGGCCCATTTTGCGGAGTGCTGCCTCCACATTGGCCCGCATCTGTTGTTCGGTGCGGGCGGGGAGGTCCATCACCTTGGCGATGAACAATTGCGGGAAGGCCTTTGAGGTGGTCTGCTCCAGGCAGCCATGCGGGTAGTCGATCAGGTATTGGAGTCGACGACCGAAGTCCACCGGTGGGATCGTGCTCAGCTCGAGGTAGGCGCTGTTGGTACCTGCAACGCCGATCGGGGTGCCAACATCCTTCCAGCTCTTGCCGGGTTCGAGATAGGCTTCCATCACGTCCGTTACGGGCAGGTTCGGCTGCCGCACCTGCAGCTCGATCGCCTGCGAAGCGCTTTCACCTGCTCCACTCACGCTCACTTTCACCTTCGCCACGCCGATGGCCTCCTTCACCCGCACGCTGAAGCGTACCACCTGATCACCGGTGCTGTTGAAGTGGACGGTCTTCTCCATCGGTCCATCGGGTATCAGCAGGGTGTTCGGCTCGAGCTTCACCACCACGTCCTTCACCTTGGGGTCCATGGCGAAGACGGTCACCGGCAGGTCGGCGGTCTCACCCGGGGCGAGTACGCGCGGCAGGGTCGCCAGCACCATCAACGGCTTCTTCACCGGCACCGCGCGTTCGGTGCTGCCGTAGGCCTTGGCCCCATCGCTCGCCACCACCATCACGCGGACCGAGCCCACATAGTTGTTGATCGTGAAGCGGTGCTTCGCCTTCCTACCTCGTTCCAGTTTGAACGGTCCGACGTAATGCACGACAGGCTTGAAGCGGTTGGCCTTGGCATTGTCCGCCGGACCTGCATCATCGCTGCCGCCCAAGGCGAGTACGCGCGCAAGCTTCCTCCCGAACGCACCGATCACCTGGTCATAGATGTCCCACGTGCGCACACCGAGCGCTTCACGAGCGTAGAAGTGGTTCCAGGGATCAGGCGTCTTGAAGCGCGTGAGGTCGAGCAGGCCCTCATCCACGATCGCGAGCGTGTAGGTCATCGCATCGCCACCCTTCTCGCTCACCTCCACTTCGAAGGGCACGTCGGTCTTGACCTCCTTCGCCATGTTGATCACCGGATCCAGGTGTGTCTTCGCATCCTGCACCAGGATGGGGATCACGCCGTAGAGGCGGATCGGCAGATCGTTCAGTGTCTTGGCGTGCGGCTGCACCACCGTCACATGAGCGTACACGTTGGGCGCCATCTCCGGTGTCACCTTGAAGCTGTGGCGCGTCTCCTTGTCCTTCAACATGACCCACTTCGCCTCGATCGTCCGGCTGCCGGACTCCAGGCTTACGAGGGCGCGACCGCTGCCGCTGCTGGGTATGATGAGCGTGGCTTCATCACCCACTTCGTACGCGCTCTTGTCGCTGTTGAAGCTGAGCATGGCGGCCTGTTCGGGCTCATCGCGACGGGAACGGCCCTCATAACCCGGCCAGTCCAGGTAGAGTTGAAGTGCGCTGCTATGTCCACTCGCGGGATCGGTGACACGCACGGTGAAGCGACCCCACTCCGGTCGATCCACGCGGAACTTGAGGTTCGTTCGGCCTTTGGCATCCGTCACCAGATCGAACTCCTGCCGAAGCTCCACGCTCGGCGAACTGATGTAGTTGGCATCACCGTCCAGGTCGCCGTCCCACCACCAATTGCGCTGCATCTTGTACACCTGTGCCTTGAGCTGGTGGCCGGCGATGGGTTTCCCCTTCGCGTCCAAGGCGACGACCGGCAGGGCGTAGGTGGTATCCGTGAGCAGGCCACCCCATCCGTTGAAGGATGAGGGGGGCTGCAGGCCGGCATAGCTCGTGTAGGGCATGAAGGTCGCAATGGTCCGGTCCATGCTGGCGTCGCCGCCAGCTTCGAACACGCGTGTGACGATGTTGGCGTTCACCACGGCTGGGGCGCTCCGTCCGGTCCGGAGGTCGAGCGCGAAGCTGGCCGCACCCTGTTCATCCAGGCTGCCGTCGAAGACCACTTGTTCCTCCTCGGGCACGTATGTCCGCAGATCATTGAAGGTGTACTTCTCGTATCCCTTGAAGTCGGCGTTTCCGCGCGTCAGGTTCACCGTCACGCGGCTCTTGAGCCCTCGTGCTGGTGCGCCGTGCAGCCAATGGGAGCGCAGGTCGATCCGTTGTTCACCATCGCTCACGATGTGGTCGCCCACGGCCACTTCGATCTTCAAACGGTTGGGCTTCACCGTTTCGATGCGGATGCGCTTGTGGAAGCTGGTGCCTCCCACCACCACACGCGCGTTCCAGAAGCCGGTCAGGGCATCGGCGGTGGTCGCGCAACGGAACGCATACACTCCGTTCACGGAGGTCGTGCGCACGTGTTTCTGGTCCAGACGACCCCGTGGATCGGTCAGTTCCAGCACCACCGGATGGTCCTTCGGGAGCTTGCGCTGCGCATCCTGCAGCATGAACGCCAGGTAGAGTGAATCGCCGGGGCGCCAGACACCGCGCTCGCCGTAGAGGAATCCCTTCAGTCCGCGGTCCACCGCCTCGCCCTGGACATCGAATTCGCTGACGGAGAGCGAACTGCCATCGGTAAGGGGTAGGTAACCCCGCTGTGCACCTTTCGTCGCCACGAGCAACGACGGCTTGTGCTTCGTGGAAGGCAGCTTGGCGATGCCGTCGCGGTCCGAAACGACCTGGCCGAGTGACTTGCGCTGCAGGTCGAGCACCTCGAGCTTCACACCGGAGAGCGGTTCGGCGGTGCGGAGATCGCTCACGGCGATGAGCACCGATCCGTCATTCCCACATTTGGCGATGAGGCCGAGGTCGGAAGCCAGGATGTTCCGCATGGCGGAGTTGTCGCGCATGTAATAGGAGGGAGTGCACGGATCCTCCCGCTCGCGGTAGTCATAGTCGTCGTAGTAATAGTCGTCATAATACCAGTAGTCTTCATAGTGGTCGTACTGGGCCTGCTCCTCCTCCCAGGTGCGCTCGGGCTCGATCGGCTCTTCGCCCTGGTCATCCGCACAGGGATAGATGGCGTGCTTGCGGGTGAAGGAGATCTCCACGCGGTAGATGGCGCCCGGCTCGGCCTTGATGTGCTTCTCCAGGTCGAGGTAGAAGCGGTTCCAACGTCCCAGGTCCGGTGCATCGGCGGTCTTCAGCGGGATCGTGGTCCGTGTGATCAATCGGCCCACGCGGGCGAGCTCCCGTTGTCCATCCAGCGCGTTCACCTGCAGGAACTGCGGCACATTGCTCTCATGGATCCGTACCACGCGCACGTCCACGGCCTTGAGATTCACCGCCTCGAAGGGCATCACGAGGCCATCGGACGAAGGCAGGATGGAGCCCTTGCCGACCATGCGGACCGCGGGCTTCAGCTCTTCGAAGGTGAGGTCCACCGTGATGTCCGTGCCCAAGGGGTGCTGGTTCACGTTGCGCACGGCGGCCGAGACATAAGCCTGGTGATCACCACCCAGCCGCTCCGTCGGGTATAGGAGTAACTTGTTCCCTTCCACGGCGATCCGCACCTCGTCCGCACCAGTGATCCCGACGAGGCCATCAAGCTCCTGCTCCGGGTCGAGTGGATCGGAGAAGAGCAGCGTGGCGTGTTGCTCGCCTTCCGAATCGGTGGTGGCCGAGATGAGCGTGATCTCGCCGATCGCAGGAACGGTGAAGGGCAATTCACCGGCATCCTCCGAGCCTATAAGGTCGCCGTCCCATTTGATGCTCAGGGTGCTGGCCGTCCCGCCACGCAGCACGCTATCGACCGTGAAGCGGTGGTAGAGGCCGTTCGGCTCATGCTCCCACGTCAAGGCGAGCTTCCGTCCCTGTTGGTCGGCGGTGAAGCACGCTGCGAGGTCCTGTCCGGTGGCATCGTCACCCGTGCGCACCGATACGATCATCCGTTGCCAGGTGAGGTCGGTGGGCGAAAGGGACTGCAGGTCGCTCACACGCACATCGATGCCCTGTCGTACGGTGGTCACCTGGAACCGGAAGTCCTCGAGGCCCTTCGGCACTTCGATCAACCTGCCGAGATGGAAGTCGACCGTGTAGGTGCGCTCCTGTTCGAGGCGCTCGGTGGGCTGGAAGGCCAGTGTGTGCCGGTCGTGCCAGCGCACCGTGCCCTCGACCTTGGGGTCGAGCGTAAAGAGGCCCTGCACCGCGGCATCGGAGGAATCCTTCCATTGCTGGCCTTCGGCGATGCGCACCAGGATGGGTGATCGCGCACTGATGTGGCCTGCGGTGAACGCGGGTATGTAAGGTGTGAAGGCCTTGTCCGGCGTGATGGGGGCATCCTGCGTGCGACAGCCGGTGGAGAGGAGTATGATCGCCGAGGCGAACAGCGCAAGGGCGCCTTCGCTGCGTGATGTTCCGAGCATGGTGGTCAGCAATGGTCCGCCAAGGTAGGCGGACACTGACGCAACGTGACTGGAAGGCGCGCTATTGCAACGCGGGTGGAAAGGACCGGGAGAGTGAACGGACTACGGTTGCTTCATCAACTGATCGGCCTCATCCGCCGGGATGATGTAGCCGTTCATGTCGCCCACGACGAAGGCATCGGTGAAGCCCTTCTTGATGATGGCGGCCTTGGAGTCCTCGGCCTCCTTCCGGCTCTTGAACTGACCGTAGTAGTAACGGACCGCATCGGCGCTGGCCACGGGCCGGATGTCACCCATCTCGATCAATTTCCCCATGGTGTCCATCGGGATGTTCCCCACGAAGGTGCCCACCTGTACCCGGTAGCGCAACTTGCTCTTGTCGATGCTGCCACTGGGGGCGCTGCGGAGGTCCTCCGGACCGGTGAGCTTGGCACCGGCCTCCTTCATGCCGATGCGCTTGCCATCGCGGAAGGCCACGAGGAAGGCGCCCTGGAAGCCACGGAGCAGCATGCGCACCTTGTGTTCCGCGGCGGGATTCACCTCCTTGTAGGAGCCGGTGTAATAGCGCGTCAGGCCATCATCCCCCTTGATCACCACGAGGTCGTCGATGCCCTCGAAGATGTTCCGCGAGAGCGGATAGCGGAAGGCGCCGAGCTGCACGCGTACGATGATCTCCCCGGTTGCTTGTGGTCCGGCTTCGGGAGTGGTGGCGGTGGTCAACTTCAAGCGTTCGGCCTCCACCTCATCGGTCACATCGATCAGGCGCCCGTTCTCCTCGGCCATCACGCGGCCCTCCACCTTGATGCCCTTCAGTTCCAGTTCACGTCGCAAAGCCTCAGGGATGGAGTCGTAGCTGCCCACCACATAGAAGGTCGTGTCGCCCTGTTCCACAGCGCGGATGTCCGGAATGCTCAGCAGCTTTTGGATGAGGTCCTCGCTGATGCTCTCCACCTGTTCGCCCACCTTCACGACGTAGACCCGCTTCACCTTCACCGGCGGTGGTTTCATCGGACCGAAGGACTCCACGCGCGAGGTCACGATGTTCACGTTGCCCGAATCCTTGTAGGCCAGCCAGGCTTTGAGCAGCAGGTCGTCGGTGATGGTGACCCCACGCGCGTCGACGGGTGCTCCGACGGCGGTGTTCAGTTCGTCATCGGCATGGTCGGGCACACCATCGCCATCGCCATCTAGGGGGCAACCATTCGCATCCACCTTCACACCGGCAGGGGTGTACGGGCACTCATCGTTGATGTCCTGCACGCCATCGCCATCCTCATCGCCGAGCCAGG
>JAGQVR010000085.1 GCA_020437875.1 Flavobacteriales bacterium | reverse complement strand
TTGGAAGGGACCTTGAACGGTTCCCGACTGCCCTGGCAGTTCACCACCGACATGCAGATCGACCGCGACATCCCGCTGTCCTTCGGTGGCAAGGAGGGCGAAAAGGCCAAGAGCGCGGACCTGAACGTGTATCTCCTGATCACGAACGTGTTCAACACCGAGAACATCACCGGTGCGTACCGGTTCACGGGATCGCCGAACAACGATGGCTATCTGGCGTCCGCACAGACCCAGCAGATCATCAATGGCCAGGTGGATCCGCAGTCCTTCCGCGATCTCTACGCGCTCAAGGTGAACAATCCGTTCAACTATGGAGCCCCGCGTACCATCCGCCTGGGTGTACGCTTCAATTTCTGATGTGACAGCAAAACGCATGACCATGAAAGCTTCCACGAGAACCCAGCTGTCCCGGATCATCGTTCCGGTGCTCCTTGTGGCCACGGCACTGCCGTCCTTCGGTTGGAACCCACCGGCAAGTACGAGCGGTGTGCAGAACCTCCGTCCGAAAGCCGCGGCATGCGTGCCCGCCTCGGACCGTACGACGCTCGAATACAACAACGTGCGCGCCATCATCGAGAATGGTGGTAACATGTGGCAACGGCGCGGGGGCAACTCCCTATCCGGCTATGAGGTCCCGAAGAGCTCGGCTCCGGCATCGCCCTTCAGCAACCCCAGCGCCATCTTCGCTGGTGGCCTGTGGATGGGAGGGATCTCAACGGACAACCAGCTGAAACTTGCCGCGGTCCTTTTCCGGGCGCAGGGCAACGACTTCTGGCCTGGCCCGCTGAACAACCAGAACGCGTCGGTCGAGGCGGAGACCTGTCTGGCCTATGACCGCTTCTGGATCACGGAGCGCGCCCAGGCCGAGACCTTCATCCAGTACCGTCAGTGCCTGGATGATCCGAACTGCGACGTGGAGGAGCTGTTCCCGGACGGTTATTCCGTGCCGAGCGCCTTCGTCACCTGGCCCGCGGAAGGATCACTGGACCAGGGACAGGACCTGTACATCGCGCCCTTCGTTGATTCGGATGGGGATGGCGTGTATGATCCGTTCTCCGGTGACTATCCGGACTATGGATTCGACGAGACCGTGGAGCAGTGCAAGACCCGCCAGCGTGAGGATCCGGTGAATCTCTTCGGTGACTACAACATCTTCTGGATCTTCAACGACCGCGGTGATGTCCACACCGAGTCCTTCGGAGGTCAATCGATCGGTCTTGAGGTGCGGGCACAAGCCTTCGCTTTCAGTTCGAACAACGAGGTCAACAACATGACCTTCTACAACTTCACGGTGATCAACCAGGGCCAGCAGACGCTGAACGAGACCTACTTCGGTCACTTCATCGATCCGGACCTCGGGTGCTCGAACGATGACTTCGTTGGTTGCGATGTGCAGCGTGGTTTCGGCTTCGCGTACAACTGGGACGAGAACGATGAGGACTGCAATGGCGTGCCCGGCTACGGTCTTCAGCCTCCTGCGGTCGGGGTGGACTTCTTCGAGGGTCCCTACCAGGATGCGGACGGCATGGATAACCCCGGCCCCCAGAGCAGCCTGGAGTTCCTGGACTGCATCGTGGCACAGCAGCAGGATGGTATTCCGTACAAGGGTCTTGGTATCGGCTATGGTGATGGATTCCCGGATAATGAGCGATTCGGGATGCGTGCATTCCTGTTCTGGAACCGGGAAGGTGCGTTCGCCGTGACCGATCCAGGTCAGCAGGGCCACTTCTACAACTACCTGAAGGGTATCTGGAAGAACGGTGTTCAGATGACCTATGGCGGCTCGGGATATGATGAGAGCCCGGGTGCGATACAGACCCGGTACATGTTCCCCTGGAGCAGCGACCCCGTTGGCTGGGGTACGAACTGTGTTCCGCAGCCCGACTGGCGCGAGACCCTGCAACAGCCGATCGATCGTCGTTTCGTGCAGAGCGCCGGTCCGTTCACACTGGAGCCGGGAGCTTACAACAACATCACGCTCGGCGTGGCCTGGGCGCGTGCCACCACGGGTGGGGCCGCGGCCAGTGTGGCCACCTTGCGCACCGCCGACGACAAGGCACAGGCCTTGTTCGACAACTGCTTCAAGATCCTCGATGGCCCGGACGCACCCGACCTCGAGATCGTGGAGCTTGACCGCGAGCTGATCATCTTCATGACCAATCCGGAGGGCAGCAACAACAACCAGCTCCTGCCTGTCGACCTGCCGCCCTTGAGCTACGAGGAGCTCGATCCGATCATCCCGGAAACGGGCCCTGATGGGGAGCTCTATGACCGCTTCTATCGCTTCCAGGGCTACAAGCTCTACCAATTGAAGAACGCCGACGTGAGCGTGGCCGATCTGGGGAACATCGAACTCGCCCGCCCGGTCTATCAGGGCGATATCGAGGATGGGATCGCCCAGATCATCAACTACCCGTTCAATGAGGTCGTGAACGCACCGGTGGCCACCGAAATGGTGAACGGTGCGAATGCGGGCATCGCGAGTTCGGTGCGTGTGACCGAGGACAAGTTCGCGCAGGGGGACACCCGTCTGGTGAACTTCAAGTCCTACTACTACATGGCCATTGCATACGGTTACAACAATTACACCCCTTACGACCCCGCCACGCGGAGCGGCCAGGCATTCCCGTATGTCGAAAGCCGGAAGGCCGCCTTCGGTTCGATCCGTCGGTACGTGGGCATCCCGCACCGTCCGGACCCGACCTCGGGAGGGACCATCGCGAACGCGGACTACGGCGACACCTTCGAGATCACACGGCTCGAAGGACAAGGGAATGGCGGTAACGCCATCTCGATGAAGTGGGCGGAGAACACCGCCATCGCTGGTGCACCCGGCTACCGCAAGCAGGAGTTCACCTACGAGCGTGGTGCTGGTCCGGTGACCGTGAAGGTGATCGATCCACTGAAGGTGCCTTTGGCCGATTTCGAGATCTGGATGAAGGACGATACGATCACCCCTGGCAACCTGAACGACGCGAACTGGTACATCGTGAACCTTGGCACCGGCGAGACGGTGAACAGCCAGCGTATCATCGACATGCCGTATGAGCAGGTGATCCCGCAATGGGGGATCAGTGTGATGATCAGTCAGACCTTGTACAGTGGTGATTTCGCCGAGCCGGTCGGTGATGGTCGGATCCAATTCGCCGACCCTTCCAAGGCCTGGTTCATGGGTATTCCCGATGGGGAGGCTGACGTGGTGACCAACTGGATCCGCTCCGGCGTCTACAGCAGTCCGGAATCCCCGCTCTGGGCCGACCGCAGCACCGACCCGGATGAATTATGGGAGAACCTGCTGGGTGGTACCTGGGCTCCCTGGGCCTTGGTGGGACATGCACCGTTCCAGGGTGGCGTATCCTCGGATTCCGAGGCGAACAACCCGCACCCGTCCATGTCCTTCGCCTTGCTCCGCCGGACCCCGAGCATACAGTTGGTGATCACCTCGAACAAGGCGCTCTGGTCAAGGGCCCCGGTGTTCGAACAGGAGGCGAACACGGCACAAGCCCAGGGCGGTGCACGTCGGATGGCCTTGCGAGTAGCTCCGAGCATCGATAAGAACGGTCGCAACGCGACCATGGCCGGGTACGATGCGGGCGAAGGTGATCTGGTAAGCACCACCGGCATGGGTTGGTTCCCCGGTTACGCGATCGATACGGAGACGGGCGAACGACTGAACATCGGCTACAGTGAGAACAGCTTCTGGGGTGGTGGCATCGGTCGGGATATGATCTGGAACCCGAACGACCGGATGTTCACCACGGGTGGAGATGCGTTCTTCGGTGGCTGCCATTGGATCTATGTCTTCAAGAACGAGCGCCGCTTGTTGAACAACGCATCGGAGGTTCCAGCCTATGATGAAGGCGCGTTCATCCGCGGTCTCGGACAGGATCAGAACAACTCGGCGTCGCGCCTGAAGCTCCTCAAGTCCATCGGATGGGTGGGAAGCGCGATGGTGATGCCGGATGAGGAGTTCCTCGCCACGGATGTGCGCATCACCTTGAACGTGAAGAAGCCGTTCGAGCGCTACATCAACTACACAGGTGGGCCCGGCGATATCAGCACGGACCGGAACAATGGACTCCCCCTGTACAAGTTCTCCACCACGGGCCTGGAGACCGTGAACAACGACCAGACCACCGCCGAGAGCGCACTGGACCTGATCAATGTGGTCCCGAACCCTTACTACGCGTTCAGTGGCTACGAGACCTCGCGGATCGACAATCGCGTGAAGTTCATCAACCTGCCACAGCGATGCACGATATCCATCTACTCGGTGAACGGTACCCTGGTGCGCAAGTTCCGCAAGGACAATGAGCTCACCTATCTTGATTGGGACCTGAAGAACACGACGAACATCCCCATCGCTGGTGGTATGTACCTGTGCCACGTGGATGTACCCGATGTGGGTGAGAAGGTGTTGAAGTGGTTCGGTGCCATGAGGCCGTTGGACCTCCAGAATTTCTAAGTCCCAGCTCTTACAATACGGATGTACACGATGCGAACGATGCAACGAAGGACCGCGGGGATGGCAGTGGCACTGGCCATGTGCACCACCACCGTTTGGGCGGGCAATCCCGACCGTGCCGGTTCCGCAGGGGCCGCCCAGCTGCTCATCAATCCATGGGCACGCTCCTCCGGTTGGGCCCTGGCGAACACGGCTTCCGTGCGCGGGGCAGAGGCGATGTACGGCAACATCGCCGGCCTGGCCCACACCACCAAGACCGAACTCCTCTTCACCAATACGAAGTGGTTGAGCGGCTCCGGTACCACCATCAACAGCGTGGGGTTTGGCCAGAAGCTCGGGTCCTCGGGTGTGCTGGGCATCACCGCCACCACCATGGGCTTCGGTGACCTGGAGATCACCACGGTGGACAACCCGGCCGGTGGTCTTGGGACCTTCCGGCCATCCTTCGCCAACATCGGCTTCTCCTATGCGAAGAGCTTCTCGAACAGCATCCATGGTGGCATCCTGATCCGCATGGTCTCCGAGAGCATCGCCAACGTCCGTGCGCAGGGCATGTGCTTCGATGCTGGTATCCAATACGTGACCGGGGAGAAGGACAACGTCCACTTCGGCATCGCCTTGAAGAACGTGGGACCGGCCATGGCCTTCTCCGGCGATGGTCTATCCGTGCAGGGTCTGCTTGTTTCCGGCAGCGACCAGCTCACCCTCGAGCAACGTTCCGCCCAGTTCGAGATCCCTTCCCTGCTGAACATCGGCGCCGCCTATGACCTCCACCTGAACGACCGTCACCGGGTCACCTTCGCTGGGAACTTCACCTCCAATTCCTTCACCAAGGATCAGGTGATGGTCGGCATCGAGTACGCGTTCAACCGCATGGTGCACCTGCGCGGCGGTTACATGTATGAGGATGGGATCACCTCCGAGGAGGAGCGTGCCACTGTGCTCACCGGCCCCACGGCCGGCCTGAGCGTGGATCTCCCCTTCGGGGAGGAGAAGAAGTCGGCCATCGCGGTCGATTACTCCTACAGGACCACGAACCCGTTCGCTGGCATCCATAGCATCGGGGTGCGGATCAGTCTGTAGAACGAGCCATTATCTTTGGAAAGAGGACCTTCCGGGGTCCTCTTTCATTCTTTCCACCCCAAGCAAGCATGGCCATGAGCACACCGGCCTATTACACCGAAGAAGGGCTGCGCAAGTTGCAGGAGGAACTGCATCACCTGCGCACCGTGGAACGCCCGCACATCAGCCAGCAGATCGCCGATGCACGTGACAAGGGGGATCTCAGCGAGAACGCCGAGTATCATGCCGCCAAGGAGGACCAGGGCTTGCTCGAGGCGCGCATCGCGAAGCTCGAGGAAGTGGTGGCCAGCGCGCGCATCATCGATGCATCCCAGCTGGACACGAGCAAGGCCTACATCCACTCCACCGTGCGCGTGAAGCAGGTGGGCAGCGGGGCCGAACGCACGTTCACGCTCGTCGCTGAGAGCGAGGCGGACATCAAGAGCGGGAAGATCAGTGTGAGTTCGCCGATCGGCAAGGGTCTGCTGGGCCGGGAAGTGGGAGAGGTGGCCGAGGTCACCACGCCGGCCGGTACCACCCGATTCGAAGTGCTCGAGATCACCCGCTGACCATGGCCAGCCTGTTCACCCGCATCATCAACGGAGAGATCCCCTGCCACAAGCTGGCCGAGGATGATCGGTACTTCGCTTTCCTCGACATCAGTCCCCTGCGCGAAGGCCACGCCTTGGTGGTGCCCAAACGCGAGGTGGACCATCTCTTCGACCTGGAGGGTGATGAGCTTGCAGGGATCCTGGCGTTCGCCAAGGAGGTCGCGCGTCGGATCAGGACGGTGGTCCCCTGCACGCGCATCGGCATCAGCGTGATCGGGCTTGAGGTCCCGCACGCGCACATCCATCTGGTGCCGATCGATGACATGGGCGACATGGACTTCACCAGGCCCCGCGCGAAGTTCACCAACGAGGAGTTCGCAGCCCTCGCGGAGCGGATCCGCAACGCCTGATCAACGGATCCGGTCCGGATTGTTCCTGATGAAGGCCGACCAGTCCTTGCCACCAGACCGCTTCACGGTCGCACCCGATCCCCGGCCTTGGCTGGCGAAGTGATGGCATACGGCGACGGCGACGGCGTCGGTGGCATCGGTGCTGCTCGGTAGGTCCGCGATCTTGAGGATGCTCAAGAGCATGGCCGCCACCTGCTCCTTGGCCGCGTTGCCATTGCCCGTAATGCTCTGCTTCACCCGCTTTGGTGCGTATTCCACCACGCTCAGATCCCGTTGGAGGGCTGCGGCGATGGCCACACCCTGGGCCCGTCCGAGCTTCAGCATGCTCTGTACGTTCTTGCCGAAGAACTGTGCCTCGATCGCGAGCTCGTCGGGCAGATGACGCTCGATGATCTCGAGGGTGCTTCGGAAGATCGCGCGCAGCTTCAACGTATGGTCGTCCGCAGGGTCGAATCGGATGGCACCGGCCTCAAGCAGGCGCAGCTCACGGCCTTCCACGGCCAGCACCCCGAAGCCCATCACCGTGGTCCCCGGGTCGATCCCGAGTATGATGCGCCCAGGACCGTCTTGATCAACGGCGGGGCCGGGCCTACTTTTGGCCGTGGCCCCCGCACCGGGCCGACCGATGTCCGCACGCCGCTCCTTGCTCATGTTGTTCCGGTGGGTGATCTTCCTGCTGGCCTGCCTCTTCCTGTACAAGGCGCTCGCCGGTCCCAAAGGTATCGTTGTGCTGGATGGCCCTGGGTCGCTCGAACGTCTGGTGCGGAACCGATGGGGACTTGTCCTCATCGGGCTGCTCATGGTGGCGAATTGGTGGGTCGAGTCCGTCAAGTGGCGCTCGTTGGTGCGCGGGGTTGAACCGGTGCCACCTTTTCGCGCGTTCATGGCGACCATCGCTGGAACGGGTGTCGGCTTCGTCAGCATCAACCGAACGGGGGAGTTCATCGGCAGGGTGCTCTTCCTCGAACCGGATCATCGCATCGCCGGCGGCTTCGCTACGGCCTTGGGCAGCATCGCTCAATTCGTGATCACCCTCACATTCGGAGGGATCGGCCTCCTGGTGCTCACGTTGGCTGGCATGCCCCTGCCCTGGCCCGGCGGCTGGGTCTCCTGGGCCCTGGCGAGCCTTACGGCGTTCGCTACTGCCGTTGGTCTGCTCTGGTACTTGTATCCAGGCATGCTCCGTCAGCATCTCATGCTGCTGCCCTTCCTGCATCGCTTCGAACGTGCTTCTGCGGTCTTGCTGCATTTCCGGAACGATCGGCTGTGGTCCGTGCTGCTGTTGAGCGCGCTGCGTTATGTGCTCTTCACGACACAGTTCTTCCTGTTGTTGCGGATGTTCGATGCTGGTGTCGGCCTTTCCGGTGCGATGCTCGGCGTGCCGCTGATCTATCTCATCACCACGCTGATCCCTTCCGCGATGCTAACGGAACTGGGTGTTCGGGGATCCGTTGCCGTGGCGGTGTTATCGCCGCTTGGCGGCGAAGCGGCATTGGTCCTGCTCGCCACGACCTGTTTGTGGTTGATCAACGTGGCCATGCCTGCCAGCGCGGGTAGCTTGATCCTGCTCGTTGCGCGCATCCGGATCCGGAACAAGGGAACATGACCACGGATCTGTACTTCATATTCGCACTGTTCGCAGTGGCCCTGGTGCTCGGCATCGTCCTGAACGCCTTGCGCGACCGGTTGCGGGTCGGAAAGCCACGGGCGATAAGCCCGTCTTCGATGTCGATCTCCATGGTCGTTCCGGCGAGGGATGCGGCATCCACGATCGTTCCGCTCCTGCAGGATCTTCATGCGCAGGACCTGGACAAGGAGCGGATCGAGGTGATCGTCGTTGACGACCACAGCGGCGATGGCACGGATCGGCTGGCCCAGGGGATGTGTGCGCGCTGGCCCCAGTTGCGCGTGCTCCGGAATTCCGGTGTCGGCAAGAAGGCCGCGATCACAACGGGGGTCCATGCCGCCAGGCACGGGGTTATCCTGCTCACAGATGCCGATGCCCGTGTGGGACCGATGCGGTCACGCATGGTCGTTGAAGCCATGGAGCAGCAGGGTGCGGACCTGATGGTCCTTCCTGTGCGCACCATCGGGCAAGGGGGCCTCGGCCGCTTGCAGGAGGAGGAACAGGCCGGGCTCACCGGTCTGGCGGTGGGTGCGGCATCTTCCGGCTGGCCCTCACTGGCCTCGGGTGCCAACCTGGCCTTCAGCCGGCAGGCTTTCCTCGATTGCGGAGGATATGATGGCGACACCTACACCAGTGGTGATGACGTCTTCCTCGTGCAACGCATGCGGAAAGCGGGAAAGCGGATCGGCGGCTATTTCCACCTGGATGTCGTCGTCACCGTGGAAGCCGAGCACACCTGGCGCGGCTTCTGGGCGCAGCGCCTGCGATGGGCGGGGAAGATGCGCGGCGTGCAAGGCACCTGGCCCTGGTTCGGTTCGCTCACGCTCCTGCTGCCCTGGGCCCTGCTCTGGCTTACGGTGCGCCTGGATCCCCGGGACCTGCTCGAGGCGGATGGTGTGGAGGTCCTGGTCTTCCTGCTCCTGGGCTGGTCGCTGTGGCTTGTTCCAGCCGTGAACCTTACGACCACGGTGCGCCGTGCCTTCCACTTGCGGACGTGGCCGCTGGTCACCGCGATGTGCTTCCTGCTCTTCACGATCTACGCTCCATTGATCGCGGTCGCGGCGCTCATCCATCGTCCGCGTTGGAAGGGCAGGCCTACGTGAGAGCCTACGTTGCCTGCGTTCAGAAGGGGAGGTCGTCCTCGTCGCTTCCGGCGGGCATGTCGGCTACGGAAGGTGGCGGTGCCGCTTGGTATCCTCCCTGTTCGCGAGCCGCACCGACCTTCTCGATCCGGTTGCCGCTCAGGCTGAGGAAGTACTTCGTCACACCGTCCCTGCCGGTCCATTCACGGCCGTTCACGTAGCAGGTCACGGTCACCTCGTCGCCTGGGTTGTAGCCATCGAGCAGACCACAGCGGTCCTGGGTGAACTCGACGGGGATGTGTTGCGGGCGTTGGCCGCTCGGTTCGGTCACCACGAGTTCGCGCTTGCGGAACTTGTCGCTCACGTCGGTGGTCTTTCCCACCACTTTGATGGTGCCTGAGATGGTTACTTGTGCCATGGTCATTGTCGTCCGCGTTCTTGCGGACCTGCTTGTTGGTTATCGTGCGTTGTAGGCGAGCAGGGTCTTCCACGCTTCCTCCACCTTGTTCGCTTCGAGGAGTTCGTGGGCTTGCTGGTGAAGTGCTTGGAGCAGTGCTTCCGGGCGGTCCTGCTGCGCGATGAAGAGGTCGCTCAACTCGGTCAATTTGTACTCGTTCACCGCGGTCTCGTCGGGAACGGTGAGCGCCACGCCGAGCTTCCCGAGGTCGCTCCCGGTGAGGACCTGGCTGTTGCGTGCTTCCACCGGGAGCGCATCCACCCCGACACCGATGTTCGTGTTCGGTTGCGGTAGTTCGAAGAGCGCGTCCCCGTGGGCCCTGGCGTAGAAATGGCCTCCCATCCGTCCCACGAGGTCGATCTTGCGTTGATCGATCTTCCCGTTCACATCGAGCACATCCTCGTTCACATGGATCATGACCACCTCGCAGATGACGAGGTTCCCCGCACCCCCACCAGTGCCGGTCTCGATCACCTGCTTCACCACGCACTCGAACTGCGCGGGACTCTCCTTCACACGGAACGGCTTCACTTTCGTGGAGGGGACCGGTGTGAATCCCGCCTTCTCGAACTCGTTGACCCCCTCGGCGAATTCCGTGCTGGCCAGTGAGGCTTGATGCACCATGGGATACGTCACCACGTTGATCACCACCTCGGGCACGGCCTTCACGTTGTGGTAGCTGTGCTTGGTGGTGTTGTCCCGTCCACGCCGTGCCGGGCTGAAGATCATCAACGGCGGGTTGGCACCGAACACGTTGAAGAAACTGAAGGGACTCAGGTTCGGTCGGCCTTGCGCATCGATCGTACTGGCGAAGGCCACCGGGCGCGGGCCAACGGCCCCCACGAGGTAGCCATGCAGCTCGGGTATCGGCAATTGGGCGGGGTCCAGGCTCTTCATGGGACGGACAGGAGGGCGAAGGTACGTGCGGGGTCGTGACGGCATTTGTGAGCCTGCGTACCGGCTATCTTTGCGGCCCTTCCGACGGGCCTTCCCCGCTGGAGGTGACCACGGACGTGGCGGAATTGGTAGACGCGCCAGACTTAGGATCTGGTACCGCAAGGTGTGGGGGTTCGAGTCCCCCCGTCCGTA
>JAGQVR010000084.1 GCA_020437875.1 Flavobacteriales bacterium | reverse complement strand
ACGCACAGGGCTTGGGGGTGTCCGACCTCCGACGCGTTTCCGGCAAGTTGTTCTGGCAGCCTGACAGCGGCGCCCAGCAAGCCATCGACATCAGGGCGGTCTGGGGATTCTGTCAGAACGATGTCGTGTACATCGGTTGCTCGAACGGCTTCTATCGCATCGGCCTCATGGGTAGCCTGTCCCACCTGGTGGTCGAGCAGACGTACAGGGACTGGGATCCGTACATGTATGGCTATCCGATGGGTGGTGTGACCCGGACCGTGCTCGTGCACCAGTTGCTCGACATGCGTACCGGGCGTTTCCTGCCCTTCAACGCAGGTGGGATGGACGAAGCGCTCCAACACGACCAGGTGCTTTCGGAGGAGTTCCGCAACCTGCCGAAGAAGCAGCGCAATAGCACCGAAGCGCTCTTCCGTTTCCTGCGCCTGTACAATGAGCGCAACCCGCTCACCTTCCCGCAATGATCGCTGGCGAACGACGGCCACATGGCTGGCGACCCATATACGGCACGGGAATTGGCTGGAATACCTTGTCTTAACGAATGGTCAACCGCATGGGCGCTATTTTCGGCGCCCGCCCATACACGGTCCACCGATGAACCTCCGTCATTCCTTCCTGCTCGTTACCGCCTTGGTCGTCGTTCGCTGCTGTGCGCAGGACCCGAAGAAGCAATATGTGCCGGCGCTCGTGGGCTTCTATAACATCGAGAACCTTTACGATACGATCGATTCACCGGATACGGACGACCATGAGTTCCTGCCCAACGGCAGCAAACAGTGGACCGGAGACCGGTATTGGCGGAAGCTGGAACGCAACGCCCGTGTGATCGCGGAGATGGGCAAGGACCTGCATCCGCGTGGCATGGCCATACTCGGTCTTTGCGAGGTGGAGAACCGTACGGTGGTCCAGGACCTGGTGAACACCGCAGCCCTGAGGGACCGGCATTATGCCATCGTGCATGAGGATTCGCCCGATCGCCGTGGTGTGGATGTGGCCTTGATCCACGATCCCGAGCTCTATAAGGTCTTCGATCACAAGTCCTATCGGCTCGCCATGGCCGATACCTCGTTCCGCACGCGGGACCAATTGCTCGTGAGCGGTGTGCTCGACGGTGATACCACGCATGTGATCGTTTGCCACTGGCCTTCGCGTCGGGGCGGTGAGAAACGCTCGGAGCCCAACCGGAAGGCCGCAGCCGAACTGGCCCGCCACATCATCGATTCCCTCCTCACGGAGAACAGCGATGCACATATCCTGCTCATGGGCGACCTGAACGATGATCCGGTGAACGTGAGCGTGGCCCGCTTCGTGAATGCCACGGGTGATAGGAAGAAGGCAGTGGATAAGGTCCTCTTCAATGCCATGTACGAGCCTTACATGAAGGGTATCGGCACCCTGGCCTGGCGCGATTCATGGAACCTCTTCGACCAGATCATCCTCTCACCGGCCCTGGTGGCTGGTACCGGTGGCCACTACAAGTACTACGGCGTGCGGATCTTCAATGAAGGCTACCTGCGGCAGACCGAAGGGAACTATGCAGGCTATCCATTGCGCACATTCGTTGGTGATACCTACCAGGACGGCTTCAGCGACCACTTTCCGGTGTTCGTGATCCTGGTGAAAGAGGCGGAATAGGATCAACGTATGACGATCCTCGCGAAGCCGGATGGTCCGTCCTTCCCGGTTCGAAGCACGTACGTCCCGGGTGCCAGGTGACCTACACCCAGGTGTCCGACCGGGCGAGCCAGCATGCCTTCCTCCACCACGCGCCCTTGGGGATCGATCAATTGGTATCGCTGTGCCCCCATGCTGGTCATGGAAAGGGTGACCCGATCATGCGCCGGATTAGGATACACGCGGATGCGTTCCGCCATGCGTTCCTCCACACTGACCATCAGCTCGATGTCCGCCTCGAAGCGAGGGAGCAGCACCATGTCCCCGGCATAGAGCGCGATCCCGGAGATGGTGTACGTTGCACCGATGGTGGGGTAATGGTAGTATAGAAGATCATCCACGAGAAGCGACCCCTGGTCATTGCCTGCGGGCCAGTCGAAGTCGAAGGGGTCCGGTGCGTTCTGGCAGATCAGGTCCGGGACGCGGACAAGCACGCTCTCCCATTGCTCGTCCGCCAACGAACCCATTTCCACGATCACGGGATCGGATAAGGGGTGGCCCGTGCTGATGCGCTCGAAGAACTGCACGGCGATGATGCGCGTGCGGGAGAATGCCCACGGTTCATCCTGCCCCGAGAACTCATCCACCGTTCCGATCACCCGGATACTGTCCCCAGCGACCAGGTCGGGACCCGCGGAGTAGAGCACTTCGATGCCGCTCCAGGGTCCACCACCATCCTGGATGAAGAGGCTGTTCGGACCGATCGCGGTGACCACCCCATGCGTGCGAACGAAGGCGAAGTTGAGCGGTGAGTAGCCATTGAACTCCCCGGTCTCCTGGATCTCCGCGATGGTGGCAGCTTGCGGCAAGGGCAGGGTGGAGGTGTTGATCGTCAGGTCGTCGACGATCAGATGGGAACCATCCCCTGTCGCCTCCAGGTCGAACACGAATTCCGCATCAACGGTCGATGTCGTCGCCAGGACCCTCTGGAGCACGTACTGCCACCCGGCGGTGTCGACCTCCAGTACGGGTCCTGCCGGGGAGAATCCGTCATTCTCACTGCGACCATCGAAGAGGCGCGTCCCGATCCGACCACTTCCGTGCACCCAGAAGCGCACTTCGTAGATCCGATAGGCCTCAACGGATAGGCCCTGTGTGGTCAACAGGACCGGATCACCCAGGCCCAAACGCATCGCGTTCATACCGCCATGCACAGGTCCATCGGTCTGGCTGATGCTGTCCAAGGGGATCGTGTTTTGGGTTCCAGTGAATCCTTGAGGAAGGCCGCCCGCCCAATCTTCGAAACCGGATTGCAGGATGATCTGCCCATGAACGTGCAGGTGGGTCAGGAGCAGGCAGAGCGGAACGAGGGTGGTTCTCATGTGGATGACTTCCTCCAAAGCTAGACCTCTCAAGCGGACGCCTCACGCCCTTTTCCGGGATGCGTTCATCCGGACCCGACCGGTCCGAAAGAGAAAGGGGCCGACCCTTGCGAGCCGGCCCCCTCCAGAAGGTCCTTCGATCAGTGCTGCACCGAGATACGCTCCGTGCTGATGCCAGCCTCGGTGCGCACGGTCAACAGGTACACCCCATTGGCCAGGTCGCGTACGTTCAGCACGGCGCGGTCCGTGGCGTTAACATCGTTCATGACCATCCGGCCGGCCGCATCCATCAGGAAGAGTTGCGCACGCCCTGTTCCGGCGGGGAGCGTCACGCGCATCAGGTCCGTGGCGGGATTCGGGAAGATGTTCATATCGATGGTGAAGTTCTCGGTCACTCCGCTGCCCACGCTAACATCGTTCACGTCGCGCGGCAGGACGCGCCAGGCCGAGAAGGCATATTGCGTCGGGCCGGTGACGTTGTAGAACGCGCCCACGGTCGGGGTGTATTCGTAGAGCACATCATCCACCAGCATGCTGCCCAGCCAGTTCGTGATGGGCCACTCGGCGAAGTTGTTCGGTGCACCGGTGCATTCCACATCAGGGACGGTCACCAGTACCGATTCCCACTGCTCCTGCGAAGCGCTGGTCGGGTCAAGCACCTCCGGTGCGGGTTCGGCGTTCCCGGAACTCATCACCATGAAGGCGCTCACGCCGGTCAATCGCGTGAATCCGAAGTTCTCCTGAACGCTCGCGGTCACTTCAACAAGGTCTCCGCGAACTGGAGCATTCGTCGCATCGTTCACGAAGATCCCGTTCCAAGGGCCCGTGCCATCCTGCAGGAAGTAGCCCGTACCGGCCTTGGCTCCCGTGACGATCCCCATGGTGATCACGTTCGTGTTCATCAGGGGCGAATCGCCGGAAGTGTCCTCCGTGTACTGGATCTCGTAGATCGTGGCTTCCGTCGGTGGGACCACGACGCCATCGGAGATGGTCACATCGTCCACGACCAAATGGTCGGGGCCAACGGTGCCAAGGATCGAGAGGATGAACTCTGCTTCCGCCGTGGTCATTTCCGCAGAGACCGTCTGGGTCACCTCCTGCCAGTCAGCGGCTACGAGTTCAACGTAGTCGTTGTACGCAGCATAGCCTGAACCCGTGGGACGACCATCATAGATGCCGGTGCGGATGCTGCCCGTGCCACGCACCCAGAAGGTGATGTCATAGGAGGCACCTGCGGTCACGCTCTGGGCGACCGTTGTGAAGCGCTTGTGGGTACCCGTGCTCAGTTGCAGGCGAACCGCGCTGCTGCCGCTGTGCGGGTTGTTCGTTTCCTGGAAGATGCTGTCCGTAGAGAGGTTGTTCCGGGCCCCCACGAATCCATCGGGCAGGCCGTCCGTCCAGGATTCCAGGTCACTGGTGAAGACCTGGGCGTTCATGCTGGTGGCACCGATCAGGAGCAGGGCGCCAAGGGTAATGTGTTTCATGCGCGTTGGATGTTGGAGGTTAATGAATGGAACCGGCTCTAGTCCACGTTGATCCGGATATTGTCCAGCTCCCAGGTCTTGCCATCGGTACTGGAACCGGTGTACTTGAAGGCGACATGGGTGTTCCCACTGATGAACGAGCTCAGGTCGAGGTCACCGCTCTGGGTCCAGGTCCAGCTACCGGTGCTGAGCGCGGGGCTGAGGTTCGTCCAGGTGCCGGTGCTCGGGTCACCGCTCACGTAGTCCGTGCTCACCACCACTTCGAGTGCAGCCCCGTTGTAGTTGCAAGCGGTCATGAAGCTCAGGCGAGGGTTCGTGTGGGACGTCAGATCGACGGACGGGCTGATCAGCCAGGCCTGCCCGGGCACGTTCACGTTGTTGATGTAGTTCTTGCACTGACCGTAGGCGGTGCCGTCGCTGCTGCCGATCGTGTTCGTGTTCCACGGGATGTTGTTGTCGGACCATTGGCTCCAGCCGCCCGAGGTCGCGTTCCCGTCGTTGAAGTTCTTGAAGAAGAAGGGGCAGGTGTTGGCTGGCGTGCTGCCATCACAGCGGGTGCCGTTCATCTGCACACCGGCCATGTTGCGGTTGCTCAACTGGATGGTGGTGCCGAAGATGCCCGCCACGCATACGATGGAACCCTTGCCGAGCGGCAACGGTTGTCCCGCGTAGCTCGCATAACCACTGGTGCGCACCATGACCGATGAACCCGTGCAACCACGGATGAAACGCTCGCCCACGGTCTGTGCGGCGGCATTGGCCCAGGTCTGTCCGCAGGGATCCTCGAACTCCACGTCGTTCACGCGGATCAATCGGCTCTGCAGGGTGTCCATCGCCTGCAAGGTCAACTGGCTCGTGGTGACATCAAGGGGCTCGATGTTCACTCCGGTGGCCTGTTTCACCGTGTTATTGTCCACGTCCACGCTGTCCAGCTGCATCAACCCGTTGTAGGGCGCCAGTACTGTGCCAGGCAGGTAGATCCGGATGCTGTCGCCGATGTAGAGGCCACCGCTGTTCAATAACCGCAGTGTGAGGCCTCCGGTGTGATCCTGTACACTGATGTTCTTGTAGAAGTTGCCGTCCACCTCGTCAGCGGTGACCACGGCGTACACGCTCTTGGATTCTGGGAAGTGGACCCGGGTGCCCGTGTAGAGGGCCTTCAGTTCAGCGATGGTCATCACGCTTCCGACCGGCAGGAACCGCTCTGGAGGCGTATCGAATTCCTTCTTGCAGGCCACGGCCACCACGGCGAGACCAAGTGCGAGCACTGCGGTGCGTGCGTTCTTCATGGAAAGGGTATGCATGGGCATCAGAAGCTGAAGGTCAACATGGCGAAGTAGTTCCGCCCGAAGAGGTAACTGTATTTTGGTGGGAAGCGGTCAACGTCCATGCGGTCATACCGCAACTGCTCGAAGCCGCCCACCTTGAAGTCCTGATTGTCGAGCACGTTGCTCACCGAGAGGTTGAACGCGATACGGTACTTCCGCTTGATCATCCATGACTTGCCCGCGAAGGCGTCCACCGTCATGTTGTCATCCAGCTTCTCCTGGGTGAGCAGGCCGTCCCATTGCGGGTCCGACACCACCAGGTTGTCCACAGCGGGCTCGGTACGGCGGTCCGGGTTGGGGTCCAGGTAGATGTTGCCGAACCAGTTCACGTTCACGCCGGCGAACCAGAATTTCGGGGAGTTGTAACGCAGGCCCAATGACGCGGCGGTCTGTGGCATGCCACCCACCTTGTAGTTCTTCCAGTATACCGTGCGCTCCGAAGCGAAGACCTCCGGGCTGTTGTTCCGTGTGATCGTCGCGGTGGGACGCGAATCGTAGCGATAGTCGCCGCCGGCATATACCGCGGTCATCTGCCAGGTGCTGGTGAGGTTGGCTTCCACCCCGAGCTCGACCCCGCGGTTGATCTGGTCCACTCCGGTCATGTTGTAGTTCACGATGGTGAGGTACTCATCGTGGTAGAAGCTCCGCGACCAGAGCTGATCATAGATCTTGGTGTAGTAGAGGGTGGCACGGCCCTTCAATCGGGGGAAGCGCACCACGTACCCGATATCACCGGTGTACACCTTCTCGCTCGTGAGACCGGGGATGGTGCCATCGTGGATCCGCGGGCTCAGGTAGGCGACATTGGTGGCCGGTGGTCGACTGAGGAAGGCGGCGTTCGCGGCGATGAAATGACGGCCCGTGATCTTGTACAGGCCACCCGCCTTGATGCCGAAGTTCAGGAAGCCATGGTCCTCGCCCTTGCCTTTCGAGGTTTCCGGGAAGCGACCATTGCGCAGGTTCCCTTCGCGCCAGAAGGTGGTCTGCGCGATCGAAGCACCCACGTATGCCTCCACCTGCTGCCACTTCTTCTCCAACTGGCCGAACACGTTCACGAGGCGTGTGTTCATGTAATAGTCCCAACCGAACACATCACCCACTTCCACCAGCTTGTTCGGGCGGTCCAGGTCGTTCTGGGAGATGATCGTGTCATTGAAGTCGCGGTCCGCGAACTGGTCGATGTCGACCCAATAGTCGCCGCCGAGCAGATCGGATACGGTGTTGAAGTAGTGCGTGCGCTGCAGGTTGAAGCTGCCACCGACGGTCAAATGGCGGTCGTTGGTCATCTCCTTGCTGTACACGCTGTTCAATCCGACCCGGTTCGGATCAGCACGCTGCTCCTGAACGATGTACTTGCTCCGGTTGCCGGTGACATCGTTGCCGATGATCCCGTTCGCATTGTGCACCGTGTACAGGTTCTTGCCGTTCGCGAAATACAATTGGTCCCAATCGATCTGACGTGCGTTCACATCCGTGCGCCAGGCCTCCTGCAACTCCGCGAAGACGGCCGGGTTGGTCTCCTCATAATAGCTTGGCAGGTAACGATAGTAATCGGCGCGAGGATCCTTGGCGTCGAACCAGTTCAGGCTCGAAGAACCGTCCCGACCAAAGGTGTAGAACAGGCTGGTGTTCCACTCCGTTCCTTCACTGGGCTTGAAATAGTGGCTCGCCATCAATAGCGGCTTGTGGTCGAAGGTCATCCGGGCGTTCCGGATCTTCCCGTCCTGATAACCCCAGTTCGGGTTGTAGTAGCTGGTCCCGGCAAGGTCATAGGCCTCCTGTACCGCCACCCCGGAGCGTCCTTGAACGATCGGTGCACCGAAGCCGGAGAAGCTCACGCTGTGCTTTTCGTTGATCTTGTGCTCCGCGCTGAGGTAGTAAGCATAGGCATCGAAGGAGGTTCCTTCCACATAGCCTTCCTCCGCCCAGCGGCGCGAACCACTGAAACTGAAGGACCAGCCATTCTTCATCAGTCCGGTGGAGCCGGTCACCATCATCCGGTTCCGGTATGCCCGGTTGGTGGAGGCATAGGAGACCCGCAGTCCTTTGCGCAAGCTGCTCGACCGGACGTTGATGTCCGTGGAACCGCCGACCCCACCGAAATTGTAACGCGTGGCGCCAAGCCCGGTCCGAACCTGCATCCAGCGTGTCACATCGTTCAGGCCGGCCCAGCTTGACCATTGTGCCCAACCCGTTTCCAGGTCATTCACGAGGACACCATTGATCGTCACCAAGGTGTTCTCCGAATCATAACCACGGATGCGGAAGCGTGCGGAACCGAAATTGAAGCCGGCCACGGCAGTGAACACATCACGCGATGACTGAAGGATGCCCGAGATGTCCTGGGATCCGAGCTCCGCGTCCAGGTCGTCCGCCGTAATGGTGAAAACAGGCAACTGAGGCCGGTTCGCAGCACTGGTGTCCGGGATCACAGGTGCCAGGGTCGTATCCGATTGTGCAAATGCACCGGGAATGGTAACGCCAACAAGGGCGGTCGCGAGTAGGGTCCTGATCATCGGCGGGCTGCGAGAAGGTCTTGTCCCGCCTTGTTCACCGGCCAGGTCCATGGACTTGTGAGGCAGGTTCGCAAAAGCGGTCGGCAAAGGTAATCGTCCGGACCGCATGATACAGGTTCCCCAAAGGTTACCGGATCAACGTCTTTCCGTGTATGCCCATCGATGGATCAAGGGAGGGTGTCGAATGGCGCTAGTCCTTGCTTTTCAGTACTTTCTGTGATTATTTTTGCTGGCTTTTCAGCGAACCTTCAGGGTCGCTGGCACGTCATCCTCCCATGCGCTCCATCCGGGCCTCTCTCCTCGCATGCCTGCTGCTGGCTATCGGCGCACCCCTTGGCCTGCGTGCGGACCACTATTCCGGAGGAAGTATCACGTATACCTGTCTCGGAGCTAATTTCTATGAGGTCACCCTCGATCTCTACCTGGATTGTTCGGGCGCACCGCTAAGTCCACAGAACCTGCAGCTCGCCAATGATTGCGGCGTCAGCTTCACATTGAACAGCCTCCCCCTTGTCCTTACGGAGGAGGTCTCCCAGCTCTGCCCGGCTTCACTGCCAATGAGCACGTGCAACGGCGGGGTCTTGCAGGGGATCCGGCACTATCGCTTCGTGACCACGGTGTTCCTGTCACCCTGTAATGACTGGACCATCTCCTGGAGTATTTGTTGTCGCAACGCATCTGAGAACCTCGTGGGCACTGCCGGCATGTATCTGGAGGCCACGGTCAACAATTTCGGTGGCGCGTGTGATGCCTCGCCCACGATCGCGGACAACGGGATCCCGTTCGTCTGCGTGAACGACCCTGTTCTCTACAATCCCGGGATCACCGACCCCGACGGGAACGAGATGCAGTTCCAGCTCATCTCCGCGCAGTTCGCCGCTCCCGTACCCACGAACATCGGGTATCAAGGGGGCTTTACCGGTACAGCGCCTATACCCGGCATCGTGCTTGACCCGGCCACCGGTCAGCTTTCCTTCACACCAACGGTCACTGGGAACTATGTCGTGGTCCTGGAGGTGACCACTTACAATTCCATGGGTGTTCCCATCGGAACGATCCGTCGTGACTTCCTCTTCGTGGTGCAGAACTGCATGACCACGCCACCGACAACGACGGGTCTGACGAACAGTACCACCGGGTTCATCGTTGGTACAGGTGCGATCGAGGTCTGTGATGGGCTGCCCTTCTGTGTGGATATCCCGTTCACCGATGCGGATGCCGGATCGACCATCACGCTCACTTCCAACGTCACCAGCCTGCTCCCAGGAGCGACATTCACGGTGTCGGGTGCCAATCCGGTGGTGGGTACCATCTGCTGGACCCCTGATCCTGCGTTCTCCCCAGCTAACATCCTGGTGCATGCCACGGATGACTCGTGTCCCATCCCTAACGAGGCTTCCACTTCCATCCTGATCACTGTTGTGCAGCCGCCACCCGTACCCCCGGACGCGGGTACGAATGGATCGATCTCCGCCTGTCCCGGAAGTCCAGCAGTGGCGCTTTTCCCCGTGCTCGGTGGCGGGCCTGATCTCGGTGGTGTATGGACCGACCCGAACGGTGTGGTCCACAATGGCACCTTCACCCCACCGGACGATGCGTTCGGCATCTACACCTATACCGTGGGCAACGGGTGCCAGACCGATGCGGCAACGGTGACCGTGAGCGCCACCGGCGGACAGAACCCTGGAACGGACGGGTCGTTGAACCTCTGTGGGAACAGTGCACCGGTGGCACTGATCACCGGGCTGGGCGGAAGTCCCCAGGCGGGAGGGGCATGGTCCGGACCTAGTCCGGTAGTTGGTGGGATGTACAACCCGGCAACGATGGGACCCGGTGCCTATGTATACACAGTTCCGGGTGTTGGCCCGTGCCCGCCAGTGAGCGCTACGGTAACGGTAACGGAGAGTGCGGCTCCGAACGCAGGCACCAATGGAACCTTGACCCTATGTGCCAACAGCGCTGCGGCGAGCTTGTTCGCAGCCCTGGGCGGAGGACCGACCGCTGGAGGTACGTGGAGCGGTCCTAGCACGGTGACCGGCGGTATGTACGACCCGGCGACCATGGGACCGGGGGTATACACCTATACGATCCTTGGAGTCGCCCCATGCGTGAACGCGACAGCGACAGTGACGGTGACGGAGAACGCCGCACCGAACGCGGGCACGAACGGAACGCTGACGATCTGCAGCAACGGTGCATCAGTCGCGTTGATCAACTCGCTCGGTGGGGCACCGCAAGCAGGAGGTACATGGAGTGGTCCGAGCGCGGTGGTCGGAGGCGTGTATGATCCGGCAACGATGGGTCCAGGTGTGTACACCTACACGGTCACGGGAACAGCCCCCTGTGCGAACGCGACAGCGACAGTGACGGTGACGGAGAACGCCGCACCGAACGCGGGCACGAACGGAACGCTGACGATCT
>JAGQVR010000083.1 GCA_020437875.1 Flavobacteriales bacterium | reverse complement strand
GGTGCAAGTGAATTGGACGTGATGAAAGTAGACCTAATCGTTGGGGCCAGTTCAGCATACTATGGCCCGAATGCCTTCAATGGCGTGATCAGCATGACGACCAAGGACCCCTATCACTTCCGTGGATTGAGCGCCATGGCAAAAATGGGTGAGCGGAACTTGGTGGAAAGTGCAGTGCGTTATTCGCATGTCTTCAAAGGTGCACAGGGGAGAGAGCGCTCAGCGTTGAAATTCAACCTTTACTACTTCCAGGCGTTGGACTGGACCGCCGATAACCTCTCACCAACGGAGTCCAGTGACACCAATGAGAACAACCCCGGTGGGTATGATGCCGTGAACCGCTATGGCGATGAGGCCTCCAGCACCAGTGGGTTGACTACCTGGGGACTTGGCACCTACCACCGGGACGGTTATCGAGAAGTGGATCTGGTGGACTACGACACGAAGAACCTGAAGACATCATTGGCCTATCATTACAAGTGGAGTGATAGCCTCAGGATCGTAGCCGCTTCAAGTTTCGGTACAGGCACCACCGTCTATCAAGGTGATAACCGCTATCGCCTGCAGGACATTCTCTTCTTCCAACATCGATTGGAGCTGAACGCAGGTGAGCGGGGCTTTTTCCGCACGTATTTCACCCATGAAGATGCTGGAAACAGCTACGATGCCGTCTTCACGGCCTTCCGCTTGCAAGATCTGGCGAAGGACGATGCACGGTGGTTCCAGGATTATCGGAACCAATGGGTGAGCGGAGGATATCAGAACCAGGTCTTCACGTCGCCAGGATTCCCGCAGCCGGTTTTCTCACCCGGCCCTCCGGCTACGTTCATTTTCGACCGACCGGCGATCGAGCAATGGGAGAATGAGAATCAAGCCTTCTTGCAAGGTCTACACGATCAAGCAAGAGCATTTGCCAATAGTGGACAAACGAGTGCCGGCACGTTCAATGACTATCAGGACAGACTTGAACCAGGAACCGCTGAATACGCAGCTGCTTTCAAAGACATCACCAACCGCCTGTTCAGCGAAGGTGGCACCCGCTTCTACGACCGTTCCAAGCTGTGGCACAACCAGGGTGAGCGACGTTTCAAGGCGGGCAAGTTCACGCTCACCGGCGGTGGCAGTTTCCGCTATTACATGCCGGATTCACGCGGGAACATTTTCTCCGATACGAGCGGGACCCGGATCACGAACCACGAGTTCGGGGTGTACGTGGGTGCCGAGCGTCGGGTGCTGAAAGGTGAGAAGCTGAAGTTGACCGCAACGGCCAGGGTTGACAAGAACGTCAACTTCCCTTTCGTGTTCTCGCCTGCCGCCAGCGCGGTGTACAGCTTCAACCCGGAGAACATCCTTCGTCTTTCCTTTTCCTCCGCTATTCGTAACCCCACCTTGCAAGACCAGTACTTGTACTACAACGTAGGACGGGCGATCCTGCTGGGCAATCTGAACGGTGTAAACGACCTCGTGACCGTCCCATCGCTGATCAATTCCTTGAGCAGCAACGCAGATACCTTGGAGTATTTCGATGTGGCACCTGTTGTTCCTGAAAAGGTGAAGACCATCGAATTCGGTTTCCGCCACACACTTTGGAAGAACCTCTTCGTAGATGGTTCTTACTACTACAGCTTCTACCAGGACTTCCTTGGCTTCCAACTCGGTGCAGACGTGAATGTCCTAGCACTGACCAACTCGGTGGACCTCGGCTCTGTGCAAGTTTACCGGGTGGCTGCCAATGCCACGCGGCAGGTGACCACACAAGGCTTTTCACTCGGTGCCAGTTACTTCTTCGCCAAGTACTTCGCCCTGAGCGGCAATTACTCTTGGAACAAGCTTAACACGTTGGATGATGACCCTATCATTCCAGCGTTCAATACCCCGGAACACAAGTACAACATCACTCTGAGCGGGAGGGATATCAGCAAGGTGCTTTGGGGAATACCGATCCAGAACTGGGGTTTCAACTTCAACTATCGGTGGATCGAAGGATTCGTGTTCGAGGGCTCGCCACAATTCACTGGAACGATACCCAGCTACGATATGCTTGATGGACAGTTGAGCAAGCGGGTACCTAAGATCGACTGCACCTTCAAAATGGGGGCAAGCAACCTACTGGATAACAAGGTATACATGGTGTACGGCGGCCCCTTGGTGGGCCGTATGGCATACATTTCGGTGTTGTACGAACCCAACTGGACCAAGAAAGGCGCACAACCATGATAAGCGCTTTTTCGACTTAGCTTTGACTGACCAGAACCAAGAAACAAACACGCTTCAGCAATGAAAAGAACCTTACACGCACTTGCTGTGATCGGTGTGTTGGCATCGGCACAGGCCAATGCACAACGCTACCTCACGGAACAGTTCAGCTCAGTGGATGTACAGTCCAATGTGGTCTATGGCCAGAACTTCTCCGTCCTGACCGGAACACCACAGCTACAGCCGCTGGTGATGGATGTGTATACCCCGACCGGCGACACACAAACAGACCGTCCGTTGATCGTTTACGTCCATACCGGATCCTTCCTGCCCCGTTACATCAACCAGTTAGCTACAGGTGACAAGACCGATAGCGCCACGGTAGAGATGTGTCGCCGATTCGCGAAGAAGGGCTATGTGGTGGCCGCTATCAGTTACCGCACGGGCTGGCTTCCCACTTCGGATTCCGAACAGACCCGTAAACAAACCATCATCCAGGCGGTCTATCGCTCCATGCAGGATGCCAAGACGGCGGTGCGTTTCATGCGTAAGAGCATCACCGAGGGCAACCCTTACGGCATCAGCAACGACAAGATCGTGATCGGTGGCCAGGGTTCCGGTGGCTACACAGCGCTGGCCTATGCCACGCTGCAGGAGACCAGCGAGATCCAACTGCTCAAGTTCTTCAACACGGAGACCAACCTCTTCATGGTGGATCCGGCGATCCTCGGTGACTTCGGTGGCCTTGGCGGTAACCCCGCATTGAACAATGACAACCACCCTGGCTATTCCACCGACATCAGCATGATCTTCAATATCGGTGGTGCGCTTGGCGACAGCTCCTGGCTGGAACCCGGCGAAGTGCCCATCTGCAGCATCCATGGTGTGAACGACCCCTTCGCGCCCTACATGAACGGCACGGTGTTCGTGCCGGGCACCAGCTTCGCGGTGGTGAACGTGGACGGCAGCGGCCGGGTGACCCAGTTGGCGAACGAGTACGGGAACAACGACATCTGGCTGAACCCACCGTTCACGGACGATGTGACGAACTACGCACAAGCCGCGCTGACGGGTACAGTGAACGAGGGCAACGAAGGGCTCTTCCCGATCACTGCCATCCAGAACGCCTCTGGCCCTTGGGAGTGGTGGGATACCACCGCCGTGGTGAACGGATGCGCAGCTCTCGGTATCGATGAGGCCGGCGCCTTCCAGCGTATGGCCAACGGCTATGCCAGCAACCCCCTCCTATCCGCTTTGGGCACAGTTGGTGGCCGCAACCGCGCACTCGCCTACATCGACACCCTGCAGAACTTCATCACTCCCCGCATGTACCGTGCGCTGGAGTTGAACGTGGGTATCGCCGAGAACTCCGCCATCGCCAACGGTGTGAAGGTCTACCCGAACCCAGTGGCCCGCATGACCGAGATCAGCAGCGCTGAGGCCATCATCCGCAATTACGTGTTGTATGACGGCCAGGGCCGGATCGTGCGCAACGACAACGTGAACCGCGACCGCTTCACCTTCGATCGTTCCGGATTGAGCGCCGGATCGTACTACATGGAGCTGTTCTTCGACGAAGGCAGCCTGACCCGTAAGCTCATCCTGGAGTAAGGCAGATCACCATCCAACGGAAGGGCCGCCCTCGGGCGGCCTTTTCTTTGCACCAACATTCAGCCCATGCCTGTGCCGCGGATCACCGAGAGCGCCTCGCGCTACGACCACCTGGAACGCATGTCCACCGCGGAACTGCTGCAGCACATGAACACCGAGGACCGCACGGTCCCCGAGGCGGTGGCCGAGGTGCTCCCGGCCATCGAGGCGTTGGTCGATGCCACCGTGGAGCGCATGCGGCGCGGCGGTCGCCTCTTCTACCTCGGCGCCGGCACCAGCGGCCGCCTGGGCATCGTGGACGCCAGCGAGTGCCCGCCCACCTTCGGGGTGCCGCACGGCATGGTCATCGGCCTCATCGCCGGCGGCGACAGCGCCATCCGGAAGGCGGTGGAATTCGCGGAGGACGACCGTGAGCAGGGCTGGAAGGACCTGCAGGACCACAACGTGGGTAAGGATGACGTGGTGATCGGCATCGCGGCGAGCGGCGGTACGCCTTACGTGATCGGCGCGCTGGAACGCTGCAATACGGCGGGCATACTCACCGGTGGCATCACCTGCAACCCCGGCAGTGCGTTGGCCACTACGGCGCAACATCCCATCGTGGTGGTGGTGGGCCCGGAGTTCGTTACCGGCAGCACGCGCATGAAGAGCGGCACGGCGCAGAAGCTCGTCTTGAACATGATCAGCACCAGCGTGATGATCCAGCTGGGCCGCGTGAAGGGCAACCGCATGGTGGACATGCAACTGAGCAACCACAAGCTCATCGACCGCGGCACGCGCATGGTGATGGACGGCCTTGGCGTGGACTACGCTACGGCGAACGCCCTGCTGAAGGAGCACGGATCGGTGAGGAAAGCGATCGAGAACAGCCGAAATACGGAGTAGCCAGTTGGCAGTAGGCAGTCACCGTTGAACTGCCAACTGCGAACTGGCGACCTGCCCCCCCATGCACGACATCGAACCCTACTGGAACTGGCGCCACCGCTACACCGCGGAGGAGGATGACCGTTCGCCTTTCTTCGGGGAGGAGCACAGCGAGTTCGAGTTCATGCACGCCGTGTACGACCATGTGATCCATCCGCAATGGGATGCCTTCGGCAGCAGCACCCTTTACATGAAGGTGATCTATGCCGACTACGACGAGGGCTATGCCATCATCGAGCTCATCGGCGAATGGAACGACCTGCTGCATAACGACATCATGATCCTGAAGCGCAACATCGTGGAGGAGATGATGGCGCAGGGCATCGTCAAGTTCATCCTGATCGGCGAGAACGTGCTGAATTTCCACGCCAGCGACGAGGAGTACTACAGCGAGTGGTTCGAGGAGGTGAGCGATGCCGACGGCTGGATCGCGCTGCTCAACTTCCGGCCGCACGTGCTGGAGGACATGCAACGCGCGAACATCGACCAGTACTTCCTGATGGGCGGGCAGCTGAACGCGTTGAAATGGCGCACCTACGAGCCCGAAGCCGTGTTCGAGCGGGTGGCGAGCCAGGTGCAGCGGCGGCTGGGGGTGTGAGCCTGATCTTGAAGTGCCTTTTTCCGCAGATGACGCGGATTGCGCCGATGAATACGCAGGCCTCATCCCGTGAGCAGATCATTTGGTGAGCCCCCCCTCCTGAACCACCGCAGGGGGTCCCTCCGCGCCCTTTACGTCCACCCCGAGCTCCGCGCATTCCTTTGCGCACGCTGGGCTCTTTGCGTCTTTGCGCTAAAAGAACCAGGAGCGTCAAGCATCACTGCCAAGCATTGCCGCACTAACTACCCGCAGCATCCCCCACACCACCCTATCTATGGGCAGGGAAAGCTCCTCCTCCCTCCCACCGGCGACGCGCAACCAGCGGAACACCTCCTGATCACCCGGACCGGTGATGCCGGTGAAGGGTACCTGCACCACGGGGATGGCCATGGGATCGGCCACGCGAAAGGTGTAGTACACGCTCACCACCTGCATGGGCGTGCTGTGGAAGGCGCTCTGCTGGAAGAAGTCGGTGGTGTAGAAGTGCTGCACGTCCAGGGCCTCCACCCCGATCTCCTCGCGGATCTCGCGCACGAGGCAATCCTTCAGTCCTTCGCCGTACTCCAAGCCGCCCCCGGGGAACTTCGTGATGCGTTGTCCCTTGATCAGCTCATCGGACACGAGCACCCGGCCCTCATGCATGAGCAGGCCGTAAACGCGGAGGGTGAAAGCCATGGAAAGTGCGATCAGACGATCAGACGATCAGAAAATTAGCAGATCGGACGAACGCGGGAGTACATGGACCACAGCAGCCGTATATGGAGCGGATAAGCCCGGACCGATCCCTTAGCGAACGGCGTTACCCGCGCACGGATCAACATTATCCGCGATCAATGATCCCTTCCTCCCCCGCAGCATCTCCCGCTTCCCCGGCGGCCCCGGCAGGCGCTCCACGCTGAAGCCCGCCTCCTGCATGGTGCGGCGCACCTCGCCTTTCGCGCAATAGGTTACCAGCACACCACCGGGCCGCAACGCGCGGAACATGCACTGGAACACGTCCAAGGTCCACATCTCGGGCTGGGTGTTGGGTCCGAAGGCATCGAAGTAGATCACATCGGCCACGGCCTCGGCCTTCAGGTCCTGCACGGCCAGGGGCAGCTTCTGGAAGCTGAGGCCACCAAGGGCTTCCCAAGGTTCTTCCTGTTCGCTGGTCATCCGTGCGATGAAAGGCTCGTGGAGACCGGGCCAGGCCAGTTCATTGCAATGGTCCAAGGTGGTGAGCTGTTCGGCGCTAACGGGGAAGGGCTCCAGGGCGGTGTAACGCACGGTGAGCTTACCCTCCAGACAGCGGATCCAAGTGAGCAGCAGGTTGAGGCCCGTGCCCAGCCCCACCTCCAGCACATCCACCTGCGCTTTGCCCACATGCTCCAGTCCGTTCTTGAGGAAGACATGCGTGCTCTCCTGCACGGCGCCGTGTGTGCTGTGGTAACGTTCTCCCAATTGCGCGCTATGCAAGGTCAACGAACCGTCGGCGGTGCGCTGTGGGCTGAAGTCGGGTGCGGTGGCGGGCATACGCTTCGCCTGCCTGCTGGCAGGCTCGCGATGACCGGCTTCGGGAAGAACAGGTCTGGTCGGAGCCACCAAGGCGGCAGGCAAGCGCGGGGCGAAGGTATCCGCTGGCAGGAGCACCAACGGACACCTCCACGGCTCAGCGCCCCACCAACACCGGAACGGGTGCGCGCGATGCCGTGTGCAGGGTATAGCGGCCGGAGGCCAGCTGTCGCACATCCAGTTCCATGCGGCCCAGGCCAAGGGTCGTACCCGTGAGCACCGTGCCACCTGCGGCATCTAATAGGCGCCAGGCACCCGCCGGGGCGTCATTCTCCCACGTGATGGTCACCAGGTCGTTCGCCGGAACCGGGAAGGCACGGCCCGTGGTGGCATCCGGTTCATGCAGGCCGCTGAACAGGAAGGGCTCGCTCAGGGCCACGCAGGGGTGCTGTTGTTCAACAAGCACGGTGTAAGGACCATTGAACTCGTAGGTGATGCATTGGGTGTTCGCTCCGGGTATCTCCGTTCCGCTCAGGTACCAGGTGTAACCGGTGCCAGTGATGTCGGCGCAGAGCTGCGATCCGTTCTCCTGGATCACCGCCTGACTGGTGGGCGTGAAGTCCACCGCGATGGTGACCCCCAGGGACATGAGGGAATTCGGGCACACATCCGGCGCGGCCACCACATGGTAATGCCCGCTGGTGGTCACGATCAGCTCCTGTCCGTTCGCGTTCGGAATGTCCACCCCACCATCGGACCATTGGATGTTCTCCGTGTAGTTCGAGGCCAGCGTAAGGATGAGCGTTTCCCCCTCGCAGAACTGCGAACCACCTTCGCCCACGATCGCGTAGGGCTCGTCGCCATTGTGGATCACGTACGGCGGTATGAAGGCCCAACCATCCACCAGCACACCCGGGGAAAGCTCGGTGCAGCCATCGAGGGTGGCCGCCACGGTATAGGTGTTCGCAATGGCATCATAACCCGGCACCGTCAGCACCTGCCCGGTGGCTTCGGGGATCAGCTCCCCGTTGACGTACCATTGGTAGGCATCGAAGAGGCCGGTGGAGAGCACGGCATCTTCTTCGGGGCAGAGGATGGGAGCGCTGGGGCTGATCACGGGGTCATGGTCGCATTGCGCGTTGGTGAGCACTGGGAACAGGGTGCAGGAAAGGAATAGGAGTGTTGTTCGCATGGTCATTGATCAGCTGGTATGACATGATTGAAGGTAACTGCGCTGCCCGGGTGCGAACGGGGTGTCACACGGTCGGCCCCACGCCTCGTGGCGCAACCTACAAATGCTCAATTCCTACACGAAAGTCAATTGGCGGGGGCGCGCGTTCCGTTACGCCGCCCGGCGCAGCCGCTGCAAGCGCAGCTCAAAGCCACGGCCCCAGTGCACATGGTCACTGGCGGGGTCGCCCTTGGCCTTGGGTGTCATGGCGTTGTAGTAGCGCCGCCATTCCAGCAGGCGCCGCATCTCCTTCAGGCTCTTGTGCCGGGCGCCCATCTCCACGTCGTAGAAGGTGTGGTACTGGATCACGTTCTCGACCGTGTGCAACTGGCCCAGCAGGTAGCCATCCTCAATGGCGCTGGCAATGGTATTGGGCAGGTCGTTGTAGTCCCGTGGCTCACAGGCCTTGTCGTAATTGCGCTGGTGGAAGAGGCCCGCCGCTGTGAGCACCTCGGCATCCTTGTAGTACCGCTGGCGGTAGCGCTCCAGCACATGCGGCTGCAGGTAGGTGGCGGGGCCATGCTCATCCAATTGCATGAGGTGGATGCCCTCCCGGGTGAAGTACCAGCCCATGGGATACAAGGTGGTCTTGCGGCTGGTGATGGTGAGGACGTAATGCCATTGCATGCGGTCCGGCGAGGTGTACTCCCCGTGCTCCACCACCACGCCCGTCAGTTGCTGCTTGCGCTGGAACTGTTCCGCATCAGCAAAGCGCCCGGCCACATGCTGCTGCAGGTGCGCCACATCCTTCCGCAGGGCGGAGGCCACTTCGGCCAGGGACATGGAGGAGACGATCATGGCGCATCGGGTGTTCCGGGGGGTGTACGGGAGAAGGGGGTGAAATGGTTCTGAGAGCTACAATAAAAGGCTGGAACTAGTGGCTTAATTTAGTCAGCATGAAATTCGTGACCATCGACTTTGAGACAGCCAATCGCAATCGGAACAGCCCATGTGAAGTTGGGGTTACGGTTGTTGAGGACGGGTCAGTCATTGAAACCAGATCATGGTTGCTGAAGCCTAGACCACTTGTATTTGATCGGTTCAATACCCGGATACACGGGATCACCCACTCAATGGTCGTTAATGAACCAGAGTTCAACGAAATATGGCCCAGCCTACTACCCTATGTTGAAGGGAGGTTCCTTATTGCGCATAATGCTGGGTTCGATATGAGCGTGCTCCGTTCGACGTTAGACCACTACAGCATCCCACATCCGAGGCTTCAATACACGTGCAGCTATCTTTTCTCCAAGAGAGCTTGGCCTGAGAGCCCATCATTCGGCCTCCATGCCCTCTGCGCTGCACAAGGCATTTCCTTCGAACACCATCGCGCTGCATCGGATAGTCGAGCAGCGGCTATGTTGAGTTTGAAAGCCTTTGAGCTTTCCGGGATCACAGAAATGATCGATATCCCAAGATTGTTGAACACCGGGATTGGAGAACTCGGACCAGGGATATATCAACCTTCCCGATCAAATAGAATCCGCCACTATGAAAGCACAGATGCAAGAGCTATTACAGGGGATCCGACCAAACAAGATCCAGAGAACATTTTCTATGGGGCTACCGTAGTGTTCACCGGTACGCTGAGTTCCATGACTCGCGGTGAAGCTCAGCAGATGGTCGCCGATATTGGGGGGAATGTGGCGAACAGTGTCACGAAACAGACGGACTACCTCGTATTTGGACATCAAGACCTGAAGCTGGTTGGTGAAGATGGATTAAGCGGGAAGCAGGAGAAGGCCATGAAAATGAAAGCTGGCGGCCACTCCATCGAACTTATGACCGAAACCGACTTCCTGAGACACTTTGAGGTAGAGATCAGCTTGGCGGTAAAAATGACTCTGCGGTACTCGCTACCACAGAACATTCCAGCCCGATACAAGAATGGAAGTACAACTGGTACCGGCGCGAAGGTTCAAGATGGGGTTGAACTGAGGTTCAACGAGGAAGTCAAAGCCTGGGATGAAACGATCCAAGTGATGACAGCGCAACTTGGACAGGAACTTAGTCTTCGCTATTTGTCGTGTGTTCCGGAGGTTCAAAGTGATTGTCGATCCGTAGCTCATTGCGAGGACTTCCGTACGATGAACAAGTATCTCGAACAACGCCGGGATCATGAAAATTGCGGCGATGATGAACTGGGGTTGCTCACTATCGTGCTGACTGAGATGCAACGGGCGATCGAAGCCAAGTTACTCGTGCTTGGAAGCGCATAGCCCCCCTACACCAACCCCAACCGCTTGGCCAGCAGCACCAAGCCGCCCTTGGCCTTGATGTCGTACCGCTCGAAGAGTTTCTTCCGGTACTGCTCCACGGCGGGCAGGCTCTTGCCCATGCGCCGGGCTATCTCCGGGTAGGTGGGCGTGTCCGGTGCGGCCACGTGCACCAGGAACTCGCAGAGCAAACGACTTGGCATGGGCAGGTCCACCGGGGCGGTGGCCTGCGGCAGGCGTCGGCGGATGGCCGCCCAGGTGGCCGGTGGGTAGCTGTAGGCACCACCCAGCAGGTGCAGCATGGTGCTGCGCATGGTGGCGGGTTCGGCATGCAGGGGGCAGTAGCCGCGCGCACCGGCACCGAAGAGGTCCAGGTGTACCGGGTCGGCATCGTGGCCCAGCACCAGCAGCGGACAGTTCGGCAACCGATCGGCCAGCCATTGCAGCAACTCGCAGGCCTGGGCGGTGGCACTTTCGCAGCAGAGCAGG
>JAGQVR010000082.1 GCA_020437875.1 Flavobacteriales bacterium | reverse complement strand
CTGATCGATGCGCAGGGGCGTGTGGTGGCCCACGCGCGACTCACTACCGGTACTGCGGAATGGGCACCGGGGGCCGTGGCACCCGGCTTGTACCATGTGGTCTGGTCGGATGGGATGGCGCGCCGTAGCATGCGGGTTCGCCTCTAGTCATAGGCGTATATGCCTGGATCGATCCGACATGCCCATCCGTACCGATCGGGATCGTTCACATTCACCCGCCATTCCCGATATACCTGTGTGTTCCTACCTCGTTCGTCCAAAGCTCCCTCGATGCAACGCACCATTACCCTCTCCTACCTTATCCTATCCCTGAGCGGCGCGCTCGTTGCCCAGAACACCCTGCAGTTGGACTGGCAGACCGCCATCACCAACAACGATGGCAGCAGGCAGATGAGATTGGTGGCGGCCGAAGCCCACCCCGCTGGCACCTATGTGGCCGGATACCGCTCCACCACCGACGGCCTGCGGATGTACACGGCCAGTCACCTGACCAATGGGGACCTGGCGTGGGAACGCGACCTAGCCTCGGACAACGAAGCGGCCATTCGGTACATGGACCTCGATGGAGCGGGGAACGTTTATGTGGCAGGCATGGAGGAAGTGCCCGATGGTGTGCCGCCCATACACCTCGCCCGCATGAACGCGCAAGGTGACCTGATCTGGCATCACACCTTCGACGCGGAAGGCGCCGTTGACGTCGACATCAATTGGATGACCGTGACCGGCAGCTCGCTCTACCTGGTGGGTTCGGAAGAGGGTGATGCCGGCTACGACGTGGCCTGGGCCGCTTCCTTCACGCTGGACGGTGAATTGAACTGGAAGACCATCTTCGACGCGGGCACCCCTACTGCTTTCTATGACATCGATGAGAACGGTCAGGGGGGTATCGCGGCCTGCGGTTCGGCTGACAGTGACTATTCCCACTTGCTGGTGGGCTTCAGCTCGGATGGTAGTGTGAGCTGGTCCTGGCCAAGCACCTTGACCGGGGGCGATGAAGCCTGGATGAACGACCTTACCTCCGATGCTTCGGGCAACTGGATCGTGATGGCAACCGAGGAAGTGGGCCCATTCTTCGAATACGATGCGGTCACCTTCAAGTTCGATGCGAACGGTGCCCCGCTTTGGAACCGGCACTTCAACAACGGTGGTGAGAACTATGGCAGCCTGGTGGAGGTGGCACCGAACGGGAACATCATCGGATCCGTGAACGTGGAACTCGACTTCGACAGGAACGTCCGGGCCATCGCCTATGATGCTGCCGGGACCGAAGTGTGGGCCACGGACCTGGTCCTCGCGGACAACACCACCGTTGTGAACGCGGTGGTGAACAGTGGCAATGAGGTCTTCATCGGCCTGCAGGACTTCGACCAACTCGGTGTATCGAAGCTATCATCGACCGGTGCGATCTCGGGCTCCATCACCTACGACCAGGAGGAGATCGACTACCTGTCGGACATCGCGGTGAACGGTTCGAACGTCTTCGCGTGCGGCTGGGCGGGCAACTCCCTCCGTTCGAAGGTCATCACACTGGACAGCGACGACCTCCAGGAGGAAGCTGCGGTGATCGCGACAGGCACTGCGTTGAGCGATGTGAAGGCTGGTGCCCTGGTGAACAATGGCGCCTTCATCTGGGTGGCCAGCTGCGCCAGCGCTGGTGATAGTTCCACCTACTCCATCAGCAAACTGGACGCCTCAGGCAACCTTCTATGGACGCGTGACCAACGCCAGGCGGGTTCGAACCCGACCTTCAACATCCTCACGCACGACGCTGCCGGGAACGCTATCGGGCTGTACCAGAACCTGATCAATGGCGGCCATACGGATCTCGGCCTGGTCAAGTACGACGCCGCGGGCAATGAGGTCTTCGCGATCCTGTACGACAGTACCGCAACCTTGCGTGCGGGCTCCATCACGACCGACCCTGCCAACAACGTGTATGTGAATGGATACAACGAGACCACCAGGCGGATGTGGCTCGCCAAGTACACACCATCCGGCTCCCTGGTATGGCTCGAGCATTATACCAGTCCGAGCACCACCTTCCCCTATGCCGAGGCGAAGCGCATGGTCCACACCCAGCAGAACAAGCTCGTCCTGGGCAGCATCCACAAGAACGCCGCGAACGTCAACAACCTCTACCTCTTCCAGTATGATGCGGATGGCAACATGGAATGGCAGACGGAGGTGGGACCTGCCTCGGGGAACAATTGCACCGTCTCCGGATTGAACGTGGATGCCACCGGCAATATCACGATCTTCGGTTCCTCGGGTGTCGGAACCTATTCCGCCGCCGCCTATAACAGCACCGGTGGTGAGATCTGGAGCGAAGGCGGGTCCTCCACCACCTTCGGCGTGCCTCGCAGCCTGGCCGTGGATGCGATGGGCAATGCCTACCTGTGTTTCTCCAAGAGCACGGGAGCGGCTTTCCGCAAACTGAACGCAGCAGGCAGCGTGTTGAACGCGCAGGAGCATGCACTTCCATCCTCGGGGAACTTCTTCTTCCCATACGGCTCAGCCGTGATCGGGGATCGACTGGCCGTGCTGGGTGACCACATCCACCCCGTAGGCAACGTGCCATTCGAAATGTTGCTCGATGACCAGCTGAACCTGATCAGCGGGCGTGTCGACTCCCTGCACCGCTCCACCTTCTCCGGTTCGGACCTGGACCCCAACGGTGCTCTGCATGCGGTCTTCACCGCCGGTGAACAAGGAGGAGGCATCGGCTTCCGCATCGCATTGGTCCGCCAGTATTCCATCGGCAGCGTGGGCATCCACGAACAGAACGACGGCCACCTCGGGATGCGTGTCCGACCGAATCCCATGAGCGGGAACACACGGTTGATATGTGACGCGGCACTCGGCTCCAGGGACCTCATCCGGATCCTCGATCTGAACGGTCGTTCCGTGCGAGAGCAGTTCGGCAACGGCAGGGACGTGATCCATCTCGATCTTGGCGAACTGGCGTCCGGCACCTACGTCGTCCACGTCGTGCGGGCCGATGGCCGCACAGGACGTACCCTGGTCGTGAGGGAGTGATCGGTGCCGCGGCGCGACCAAGGCCGTACTTCAGGCACGAGGCAGCGTATCGGGAACCGCATGCGTCGTTACCATGCACCCCGTTCCACGCGAACCCCGATCACATGCGCAGCACCCTACTTCCCATCGCCCTTCTGGGCCTTACTCCCACCCTTCAAGCCCAGCTGACAGCAGGAGCGGTGCCTCCCGGTGCGATCGTGTACGACGTGGACCTCACGCTCAGCCTCAGCCAGCCGTTCACTGACGATTCGGCGGACATCGAACTGGATTGCGATGACTTCGTGGACGTACGCCTCCTGCTCCACCGAGGCGACCCGACGATCGATGTGCCACACGAGGTGCGGTTCCACTTCGTGGATGACGACATCGAACTGTGCCTGGACATGGGCACCACCTTCCAGCAACGACCACGTTATCATGCGTTCGGAGACCTCATGGACTGCGAGCCACCGTTCAGCTACCAGGGCAACAGCAGCCTGGTGCTCGGCGATCATGGTGGCCTGCTCTGGACAGGTCCATCTTCCCTGGACAGCATGTACATCGCCTTTCGGCGCAACGACGAATACGGTTGGCTGCTCCTTTCCTTCCAACTCACTGGGAACCCCGAGGTGCGTGTGGATGTGCACGAGGTATTGCCGCTCTGTCAAGGACCGAACAGCATCCGTGAAGACCTGGAAGGTGCGGGACCGCTCCTATTCCCCAACCCGACCAATGGAGACCCGATCAGGATCAGTGATGCTGGTTCGATCGAAGCGCTCGAGGTGTTCGACGCGACCGGGCGTCAGATCGCACGGTTTACGCCGCCGATCAGGAGCATGGCCGCACCAGGTGTTCCGGGCACCTACTTCGTACGGGCCGAATGGAGCGATGGGCGCACGAGCACGACCAAGCTGGTCCGCTTTTGAGGGTCGCCTCAGGGGCCGAACATCGATCCCGGGAATGGTCGGACCAATGCGTTCCGAGTACTATCCTTGCGCGCCACGAGCAGTGCAGCGGATGGATCAGCGATTCAGAAGGGGAACGATCAAGGATGTACCGGGTCTGCGGGAACTGGGGCTCATGGCCTACGGTCAGCATCGCCCGGCGATGAACGAGGCGAATTGGAACAAGCTACGCGGATTCCTTTCCGAACCGGACACCTATGCCGATCTGATGAACACGGCCGTGTGCTTCGTGTGCGAGACGGGCGCGCGGATCGTGGGAATGGCCTTTCTGGTCCCGAAAGGGGATCCTACGGATCTCTTCGAGGCCCATTGGAGCCATATCCGGATGGTCGGCGTGGATCCAGCGCACGCGGGAAGAGGTATCGCGAAGCGTTTGACGCGGATGTGCCTCGACCACGCCCGACAGACCGGCGAACGCCACGTCGCCCTGCACACGTCGGAGTTCATGGACGCGGCCCGGCACATCTACGAAGGCTTCGGCTTCAGAGTGGTACGGTCGTTCACCCGATACGACAAGCAATACTGGATCTACCTGTTGGACCTGGACAACGAGCAGCATGATCGACTACCGCATTGAGCGCAGCATTTCTGTAGAAGAGTTCAAGGCGGTCCTGGTCAACTCCACGCTTGGCGCGCGACGTCCGGTCGATGATGACGCGACCTTGTCGAAGATGATCGAACAGGCCGACCTCCTTATCACGGCCAGGGAGGAGGGGCGCTTGATCGGTGTTGCTCGTTCGCTCACGGATCTTGTCTATTGCACCTACCTCTCGGATCTGGCCGTGGACGAACGGTATCAGCGCATGGGCATCGGCAAGGAACTGATCCGCCTGACCAAGGAGGCCGCACCCACGGCCAAATTGATCCTCCTCTCCGCCCCAGCGGCCGTGGACTACTACCCGAGGATCGGTATGACCAGATGGGAACAGTGCTACGTGCTGGACAACATCGAAGACCTTAAGTGACCCACCATGATCAACTATGATGGCAGGGTGTTCAAGCCCGTGTCGAACACCGCGAACGGCGAAACCTCCGACGAAACGGTCTTCCACTACAAGCAGGATGGGAACATCCTTACCTCGACGTATGCGGGCGGAAGGATCAAGCAGGGACACTTGATCGGCCTTGTGGATGAACATGGCAACATCGATATGCGCTACCACCAGGTGAATGACCGGAACGAGATCATGACCGGGATGTGTCGGTCCACACCGGAGATCATGGGCAACGGGAAGATCCGGTTGCATGAAAGCTGGCAATGGACCTCCGGTGACCGATCTGCGGGACGATCGGTCCTTGAAGAGATCGATGCGCCGGAGCCGTAGGCGAGCTTCACTCCATCACACGCACCCGCACGTACGGGTATCGGTGGTCGAAGGCTTCGAGGAAAAGTGAATCGCCCCGCAGCTCCATCGTCACCTTGCCCCCTTCGAGCGTGATCCGATCGCCCTTGCGTGTATACACCTTGCGGTCGACCATGTCGGAACCGGGCAGCAGGTAGTCCAAGCGTCCATCCGGAAGGAAGCGCACCATGCCCACATTACCGCAGCCCTCACAGCCTTCCTGGTGCTCGGCCACGCCGGTGCCACGATACTCCAGGCCATCGATCTTGCACGGGGTCTGTGCCCAAGTGGACTGGACCATCGCCAGGAGGAAGATGAAAACGAGGATGCGCATGGCGTTCAAGGTATGTCGAAGGCAGGGCTTGGCACCTCGCGCAAGTTCCCACCCTTCAGTACGATGCGGTAGGTGCCGGGCAACAGTTCCCGGGAGGCCGCCGGTGAGTTCACACTGACCCACCCTCGCAACGGCGGCACCATCACCACCTGTTCCTCCCAGTCGCCCCACGGGAGGCCGCAGTCCATCTGGGTCCAGTCGAAAGGGATGCGCTCCACCCAACCTGTATCGGTGCGCATCTCGATGCCGAACAGCGGCATGCCGTTGCCGCATCCACCGTTCAGCATCACACGGCCGCTGACGCGCAACCACACGGTATCCGCGTTCACACGTTCCACGCGTACCTTCTTCAGCGGTGGCTGCTCCGCCCAGAAAGCCTCCCATTCCTCTGCCGTGGAAGGGCGCTCTGCAGCACGTGTGGAGATGGGCGGCGTGGGTCGTGGCTCCGGCGGATGAATGCCTGGCGGTGGAATGTTCGCTGGTGGCGGCACGTATTCCGCCTCTTTCTGCAGCCGTGGCAACAGGACCTGATGCGCAGCCACACCCGCCTGGTATTCGTTGATGCAGGTGTTCACCTCCCAGGTGCGACCCGGCTTGAAGCGCATGACCTCCGGCGAAGGCCGGTCCCAACGCCGCCAGGCACGATCGATCAAGGGCTGCGGATCATCCGGCAGATCGATACGCATGGTGTCCTTCCCGGCGATCACCAGGATCCGGCTCTCGCTCACGCCAACGAGCGGTGTGTACACGCGCCAGCCACCATTGTCCGCTTGGAAGAGATCGCGGCTTGACAAGGCGATGGTCGTGTCGGGCTTCAACCAGTAGCGATCCGAGTTGTAGTAGAACACCCGCTCACGGTACTGTTGCTTCACTTCGTACGCACGTGACAGTGGCTTGTCCGCATCACCGGGCTCGCTGATCACGAAACAGAAATCGGGCGGTGCGGGTTGGGCATGGAGCGACGCAGGCCGAACGAGGATGATCACCACACCGAGTATCATCCGCGCATCGTGCCTCCTCCTATTCACCATCGCACCATCAAAGATCGACCGTTCAACGCATCGAACCGCGGTGCCGGACTTCCATCCGGATCAACATACACCAGGTGCATCGAATAAGCACCCGGCACCAAAGGCGGCACCACCACATCCAGCTCCCGTTCCTGATAGCCTGACTTGCGATCGAGCTCTACTGATAGTCGCTGAACCTCGAAGATCAGCAACTGCTCTCCTTCGAAGGTCGGTGCCACCCGATGCGTGATGTGTACCTCCTCACCACCACCGAGCCACCAGAACCGGAGATGCAAGCTGTCCTTCGCGGTCGGTCGCAGGTTCGACAGGTGAACGACGTTGCCAAGCCTGTCCCATCCGTACACGGTGTCGCGAGCGGCCGCATCATCCACCGCGAGCACCTGATAGCCTACGATCCGCTGGCGCGTGGGTGTGAAAGCTTGCTTGCCCAGATCCCAGCCGTTTCCCCCGAGCCGCCCTAGCACACGCATATGTAGATCAGGTTGATAAGGCCCATCACTCGTGAATTGCAAATGAGCCGTTGGATGGCCGCGCTCCACCGCCGCCACCGGGCAACGCAAGCGGAAGTCCATCTCCCCATTCAGGGGCGAAGCGACATTGCGCACGGTGTCGCAGCCACAGGTGGCATCCAAGGTGAAGGTGGGACCACCGTTCCACCACTGACCAAGTCCGGTCATGGTCCCGGTGATGTGCAACTCGGTCGTCAGATCGGTGACCATCACACGGCCGGGAGCAAAGGGTACCAACAAGTGGTCGGTCAAGTAAAAGCGGTTGAAGTCCCGTCCCGCACGCGGTGGAAAGCCGATCTCCATCACCCCTGCATCGCGGTGCCTGATCTTGAACCAGAGGGTATCCACATACCGCATGGGGTCGCTGCGCTGTGCGGGAAAGGGTACCAAGCTGTACCGCGGGTCCCGATCGCCGAACACGCGAGCGCCCTTCCCTTCCACCTCGAAGCTGTAGTCCTTGCCATCGCGCAACTCCGCATGCGGCACCTCCACACCATCCTTCTCCAGCACGAAGGTGAAGTCCATGCCGATCCAACCGGGCTGGGCGAACAGACCGAATGGTAGCAGGTTGAACGCCAGGAGAAGTCGCCTCATTGTTGCACCGTACACGCTCGGAGGCGAACGGTTCAAACGATGCGGAGACCGACCACGGAATAAGATGATACACCGTTGCTTTGCACCATGCGCATCCGCATCGCTCGCGTCCACGGTCGGCACCAATTGCATTGCATTCGACCCGACGGCAGCCACAGCAAGGCGGCAGCCGGACCGGACCTGCCCCACCACGACCTCGCACACTACGTGGCCGAGCGGGCCCTTGGTCTCAACAACGGTTTCTTCGGTGCGATCGCCGCCGGACGGAGTATCGACCAGCTGAGCGATCCCACCATCATCCGGACATTGCCCCGTGAAGCTTGGGATGCGGAAGTGCTCGCGCGCACCCTCCAAGGCACGGACAATGGCACGGTTCGCGCAGCCGACTTCATCGCCAGCGTGACGCTCGAACGTGGTGCACTGCTCGACGGGCTCGATGACGGTGTGGTCACCATGATGATCGCCGAATTCAGTGCGTTGTTGCGGCGCTGGGAGGAAGTACCTGAAGGTGGTGTGCTGGAGCTGGAGTGGCCATGACCCCAATGGCTGACCTGGCCGAAAATGAAGGTTCATGAACGAGAATGGGGAGGTTCATTCTATTGCACCTTATGCGACTCGATCAGTTCGGCACTTTCGCCCAGTCCCACGCTGACCGAAATGAACGAGTCCGCAACCTCATCATCTCCGATCCTACCTTGCGCCCATGCGCCTGTCCGCTCTCATCCTCGCCTCGGCCCTGTCGGTCCTCTGCCATGCCCAGACCTGGCACCCCGTGGCCGGTGGCGCCGCTTCCACCGTGTATTCCCTGGAGCCCTTCGCGGGCGATCTGTTTGCCGGCGGGCTCTTCACCACCATCGATGGTCAACCGGCGCAATACCTCGCCCGTTGGGATGGCAGCGCGTGGCACCCGGTGGCCAACCTCGTGACCTTCATGGCGGCGGATGGCCTGCACGCCAACGACACGGCGCTCTTCATCGGCGATGGCGGCCGCGTGCGCTTCTGGAACGGCAGCAACCTGTACAACCTCACCGGCGTGAGCAGTTCCTCCTTCAACAGCACGGTCTACGCCATCGCGCACTTCCAGGACACGCTGTACTGCGGCGGCTTCTTCTCCTCCCCCTTCGCGCGCATCGCCAAGTGGAACGGCACAGCGTACGAGTCCGTCACCAGCGGCTGCAATGCCCAGGTGAGCTTCCTCACCCCGTTCCAGGACCAACTCTTCGTTGGCGGGAACTTCCAACTCGCCGGCGATTCGCTCGTGAACCACACCGCACTGTGGGATGGTGAAGCGTGGCATGCGATGGGCGCCGGTGTGAACAACGATGTCTTCGCGCATTGCTTCTTCCAGGACACGTTGTACATCGGCGGGCGATTCACCAGTGCGAACGGGCAGGTGGCCAGCCGCGTGGCGAAATGGAACGGCAGCCAATGGGTGCGCGTGGGTGGCACCTTGAACGACTACGTGACCGCCATGACCGTTTACCGCGATCAACTGTACATCGGCGGCGCCTTCACCACACCGAACCACATCGCGCGCCTCAACGGTACCAGCTGGGTGCCCGTAGGCAGTGGTTGCAACGAGCGTGTGCGTACGATGGAAGTGTATCATGACACGCTCTTCGTGGGCGGCGACTTCACACAGGCCGGCGGCATCGACGCGAGCCGCATCGCCAAGTGGCACCTGCCCCAACCTCCGGTAGCGACGATCGAGGTGGATGATGGCACGCTCTGCGTGAACGATTGCAGCATCTTCTCCGACCTCTCACCGAACGGTGTCGCCACGCGCCTCTGGGAATTCCCCGGTGGTACGCCCGCCACCAGCACCGACAGCGTGGTGACCGTGTGCTACGACGAGCCCGGCACCTATGCGGCCACACTGACCGTGTCCAACGCCGGTGGCATGGATGCCAGTACCTTGCTCGATGCCGTGGTGGTGGAGATCTGCACGGCTGTGGCGGAGACCGCTCGAACAGGTTCGCTCAGCCTTTGGCCGAACCCGACGCATGGCACCCTCTCCGTCCAATGGGAGCATGACACACCGATGCGCGCGACCTTGCTCAACGCGACCGGTCGAACACTCGGCAACTACCTGCTTCAACCGGGTGCGAACATGATCGACCTGCGCGGGATAGCGCCAGGTGGATACCTGTTGCGCACGGTGGATGGAGGGTCACTGCGCGTGATGGTGATGGAATAGCGGGGCCCGCGACCGTGGTCGTTCTTCCTGTTCCGGATCGACCCGCACCTCGGCCAACGCATACCTCCCCGGCCGGAACCGGATCATCACCGTTCCCACATCACGATCAACGACATCATCCTCCGGCAGGTCGATCCGCATGGTCTCCTGGCCTCTACGCACGAGCAGGTACTTCTGCACGCACCAGCAGTCGATCACCTTGAACCGCTGACGATGGCGCCCGAACGAGCGCACCGTATCCGGCGTGAGCGACCAGCACTGATGCGTGCCGATCTCATGGGCTGAATAGGGATAGGCCTTGCTCACGGTGAAGTGCAGTTCCACCGTCCAGGCCGGGCGGCGCCTGGTCCCGAGCCATTGGTGCGCCGCGATGGTATCGGTGTAGGTGCCGCGCAACGGTCGACCAAGACCGTCTCGCACGAAGATGTAAGAAGCATCCGGCCGTGCCTGCAGGGTATGGACCAGCAACCAGCTCAATAGGACACATGCTCGCATCATCGGTCCATACACCTCGATGCCGGCAAGGTTCGATCCGCGATCTTCGCCGCATGCGCGCCTTGCTCCTTGTCGTTCAAGCTTTCCTCGCCATCAACGCGATCGTGGGCGGTGCGCTGCTGGTGCTGGCACCGGACGGAAGCCTTCTGCAACTGCCGCTGAGCTTCCTGCACACCGGGCTCTTCCACGACTTCCTCATCCCCGGCTTGATCCTCTGTGTGGTGCTGGGCTTCGGTCACGCCGCGGGTTGGCTGCTCACCCTTCGTCGCTCCGAAC
>JAGQVR010000081.1 GCA_020437875.1 Flavobacteriales bacterium | reverse complement strand
TCTTCATCTCGCTCAGCGACAAGATGGTGTTCACCAGCGGCAGCACCACCATCTCGCCCAGGGCCAAGGAGGTGCTTTCTAAAGTGGCCACCGTGATCAATTCGAAGCCCGAGATGGAGGTATTGATCGAAGGTCACACGGACAATGTGCCCATCAGCCGGGATTGCTTCAAGGACAATTGGGACCTCAGCGTGCTACGCGCCACGGCCATCACGCGTGTGCTACAGAAGGACTTCGCTGTTGATCCGGCCCGCATGACAGCTGGCGGACGTAGCGAGTATGTCCCCCTGGTCGCGAACGATTCACCGGAGAACAAGAGCACCAACCGCCGTACCCGCATCGTGATCCTTCCCAAGATGGATCAGTTCTACGGCATGATCGAGCAGGGCCTCAAGCAGGCCAGCGAGATGGACAAGTGATCGCTGGTGACCTATGCCAGAGAGCCGCGCCATGGTGCGGCTCTCTCATTTCCGGCCCAAGCTGGCCTGTTGCAACAGGCGCTCGATCTGGAGGAAATGGCGGCGTTGGTGTGCGACCGGGAAGCGCAAGGCATCCCCAGCCTTGAACCGGATGATCGGGCCGAGGCTGCTGGCCAAGCGCATCGCGTTGAGGTCCGTGGCGCGAGCTGTTGAGAGCAGGGTCCTGAACCGGTCGCACAGATCCACGAACCGGTCGAGGCTGGCATGTGAAGCACCATGCTGCCGACCTGGATCGAACATGCGCATCGTCCGCATCCGCCATCGGATGGCACCATCCGGCCGGGGCTCCATGCCCTTGGTGAAGTAGTCCCCCAACCATCCTGGCTTGAAGTCTTGGTTGGCGCGATACCTGTGTGCGCTCCGGGCGAAGACCTTCTCCAGACCGCGGACGTAGATCCCGCTGCTCAGGTTCAGGTGCTCGAACACCTCCAGGACGTTCCAAGCCCCATCATCGGGACGATGCAGCACTACTTCCGCCGGCATGGCGGCAATTTCCACGGCCCGGGCGCGCTGCTCCGCAATGGCGTGTTCCAGGTCTTCGATCAGTTGTTCCGTTCTCATGGCGCGAAGGGAAGAAAGATCGACCGGAAGCGCACTTGACCCAAATCAAGAACGTCATCGCCTCTTCCGGGCGCGACTGAAGGTTTCGGGGGTCATGCGCAGATAACTGGCGATGTCCTTCTGCGGAACGAGTTGGAGCAATTGCGGACTCCTTTTCACCAGCCTGTCGAAGCGCTCCTCCGCGCTCAAGCTCAACTGCTCGACCTCGCGCATGGCCCTACCCACGAGCAGTTCCTCGAGGATCAGGCGACCGAAACGCTCCATCACCGGCTGTTCAACGTAGAGCTTTTGCAGGTCATCATGTTCGATGCCCACGAGCACGCTGTCGGTCAATGCCACCACATCGAACCGCGCCGGCGAACGGGTGACGAAAGAGGCGTACTCCCCGGACCAGCTGCCGTCGTAGGCGAATCCAACGCAGATATCCCGGCCATCATGGGGGAAGGAGAGCCGCTGCACACCGCTCTTCACGATGTAGAAACGCTGCTCCACCTGACCGACGGCGCATACCTCCGATCCTCGTCCGAAGGCGTATTCCCGCCAACAAGGAGCAATGGCCGACCATTCCGCTTCGGTCAGGGTCACGTACCGCTCGATGGTCCGCCTTACAATGTCCATGCTGTGAAGTTCACCAAGATGGTTCATCGGCCCAAAGCGGCTGTCGCCCTCGGTCCCATGTTGCAAACAAGGTCGATCACGCTCGAGCGTGGTTGGAAGCCGTAACGGTCCTGGAACACCTGATGGTACGGACCGACCGCTGATATCCCTTCTGGCAAGCCTCGTTTCGGTGAGAGATCGGAACGAAGGTCCCACAGCTCGATACGCTCGTTCAGCGGCGTGCCGGGTAGGACCGGACCCATACCGGTGCTGGTCAGGTGGTACTCCGTGCCTTCCACGTACTCCTCGGACACATGCACTTCGGTCGGGATCCGGAGCCACTTCAAGCCAAGATGCAATGTGGCAAGTTGCAGATCGACCAACCGGAGATACCGGGTGAAGAGGACCTGCTCGATATCCTCCGCGAAGTGCAGGAACCAGGGCGACCGTCCATAGGCGCTCCGGATGGCATGCATGTGTTGATGGGGCCAGTCCTCCTCATAGCATAAGCCCACGGAGCGCATGGGCTGCTTCACCCCGGAGTCGCGTTGAATGGTCACGTTCAGGTCCTGCAGGCCATTCGCCCCGATGATCGTGGTGCGCGTACGGTAGCTCTGTCGCATGTAATGCTCCCCCGTATCCAGGAGCACCATCGGCGACCGCGCGAGCAGTGCATAATGCTCCACGCTACCGAAGTAGAAGCCGGCGAGCAGGGGCAGCCTGTCCATGGTGCGAAGGTCGGACGCTACCTTCGAACCATGCATCGCTCGATCCCCGCCATCGTCCTCATGTGCTTGTTCGGCTGTTCATCCGCACCGGGGCCGAAGGAGGAAGCGACCATTCCGAGCGCTCCGGAGGTGACCGAGCCCCGGAGTTGGACAGGTTACTACTCTGGAAGTAGTTCTATTGGCGATGGGACAGTGGAGGAGGTCGCCATGTGGGTCCGCGCGGACAGCACCTTCATCCTGCAACGGAAGATCATCGGACAGGACAGCGTGCCGACCGGGACCTTCGGTCGCTGGCATGATGCGACAAATGTCTTGGAGCTAGGAACAGGAGAGACATTGGCCGCACGATACACGCAAGGTGAGAACGGGTCGTTGCGATCGCATCCGGAACTTCCAGGTCAGCCGGTGTCGGTACTTGACAAGTTCGCCGACGCCATCGGCGATGCGGTTCCGCGCATGCGCGTATCGGGCACCTATGTCCTGGCGGATGATGCCCAATCGTTCAAGCCATGCGGCTCTACCTATACATGGCCGTGCGTGGGTGGGATGGACACGGGAGAGGAGGACGGCGAGTCCCTTAACCCGTTCACCAATGAGGACATGCTGACGGCTTATCGCAAGGCCGTTAAGAAGGATGGTGATACTTGGGAGGTGATGGTGATCTGCACCCTCGGCATGGGACCGGCCATGGAAGGAACGGGTACTGACGAGTATCTATTCATCGAGTCGGTCACAGGTGACTCGCACGGTTGTCCATGACGAAAGGGCCGTGCTATATGCACAGCCCTTTCGTCCATGGGATGTGTCAATGATCAGCGCGTGGCCACCTTGGTCACGTTCTTCTTGTCGTACACGTACACGAAGTTGCCGTCGGTGCTCATGCTGGTCACCGCACCGTTCCTGGCCTTGAATTCTTTGAAGGTGCAGTTGTCCAGATCGAAGCAGGCGATGTCAGCCTTGGCGGTCTTCAGGATCATGCGGTCGCCCTCCACTTCCTCGAGGTCGGCCTTCTTGTACTTGCCGCTGGCCACCGGCTCCCCGGTCTTCATGTTGAAGGTGCTCACACCCTTGTCGCCGATCACCACGATCATATCCTTGTAGGTCATGATCTGGTCGGCGTTGCCAACACCGCCCTTGGCCACGGGCACGACGAACTTCTCCGCGCCATTGGAGAGGTCCATGCTGTAGAGCTCCTTGCCACTGCATACCACGAACTGGTCCTCCACCACCACGGCATTGGTGATCCCTTTACGGAAGCGCTCGCTATCCCAGACCAAACTGCCGTCGGAGGTGCTGAAGGCCTGGATGCCGTTCGGCTTCACGTTGGGATGCCAGATGCGCCATTCCTCGGTGATCTTCCAGCCACCCTGGCCGTCCGATTCACGCTTGTAGATGTACGCCTGTGCCTCCACGTTCCCCCCGATCTGAAGCAACACACGGTCACCCTGCACGTACATATTGGGGATGGCGCGGGCCTCCTTGATCTCCGGGCTCGTCCAGAGCAGTTTCCCGCTGTTCCTGTCATACTTCTTCACGTACTGGCTCTTCTTGCTGCTCATGTCGAGCACGTAGAGATCATCGCCCACCACAACGGGTTCAGCCACGGCATGGTACACACCGAACTTCTTCGCGCCGGCCGGCGCACCCACGATCTTGTCCGGGGTATAATCGAAGGCCGCGCTGTAGATGTTGGCACCGGTGTTCAGGTCGTACACCTGCATGCCGTTCATCCGGAGGAAGACCTTGTCGCCGACGATATCCAGATCGTAGAGGAACTCCTTGGAGATCACGGTGCGCTCGGCACGCCCGATGTAGGTGTTCTCCCACAGGATATTGCCATTGGTCAGGTCGATCTTCACGATCTGGTTCTTGAACCCGCTGAACAAGGCTCCGAGTCCGCCAGGGATGAAGTTGACCATCACCAGCTTGCCGTCAGGGGTGACCACGTACTGGCCTGCAGCGCCCCTGAACTTATCCGTACTCCAGAGCTCTTCACCGGTCTTTGCCTTCACGAACACCAGGCGTTCCTTCAATGCGATGGCGAAGCCTTCCTTCTCGGGGATGTACACGATGCTCTCATCGGTGAGGTTCTGGTAGTTCTCGGTGTTCCACAGCAGGTTGCCGGTCGCCAGGTCCAGAACGGCCAGCTGGTCCTTTCCGGTCTTCCGATCGAAGAGGAATACGGCATCGCTTTCCCAGAAGGGGATCAGCTCATCCACCTTGCGCAACTTGGGAGCCAGGTCCTTGTAACGTCCGGTCCATTTCGTTGCACCAGTGGCGTTGTCGAACACGGTCATTTCCTTGTCGTCGGCCGCATAGCTGTAGCCCCGATCCTCGGTGCCCGTGCCGGTGTAGTCGAATCGATGCCCCAGTTTGGTCTCCCATACCGTGGACATCTCATCCTGGGCTTGTACGCCCAGTGCTGCAAGAAGTAGGAGAGTGGCGATCGGCTGTTTCATGGTCTTGCGCATGGCGCGCGTTGATTGGTGTTGGTGATCAGCGGGGTATGGCGTTCAGATCGAACGTGTGTTCAATGCGGTATTGGCGGCCCTTGGGCATCTTGAATGGCATCCGCGAGAGGTGGACCAGGTCCTTGAATCGATTCTGTGACCGTAGGTCGTGACCCTCGGCACTCACCACGAACACACTGCTGATATCCCCCTTGTCGCGGAAGCTCACTTGCAGCACATAGCGACCGATGAGCTTCTCCTTCACGATGGTCTCGTACATCTCCGTACCCGGCTGAAGGGAGGCATCGAACACTTCCGCAGCGCGTGCGAGGATCGTCCCCTTGTCCTCGAGGAGTTCCTTCTTCTGCGCCGCAGCGGTCAGCGTCAGCATGGTGGTCAACCAGCACAGCAGGAGCGTTCTCATGGGGCGTAGTTCCATTCGATCAGGCGGTTCCCGAACGTCATCAAGAGCCGTTTCCCATCGGGAAGGAAGACGAATGACAGTCGACCATCACTTGGGAACTCGGCCTTGGAGAACATTTTTTCGAAGAGCCGGTAGCTCAGTACGAAGCGGTCCTTCATGCTGCCGGTCGAACGATCGTAGAGATGCACCTCCATGAACCGTCCCTGCTGGCTCCCAATGGCGAACAAGGACCCGTCCGGACTGATCCGAAAGTCGGGCTCGTACAGGGCAAGGGAAGGGAAGCTTGTGCGCTTCATGAGGTGGGTGCTCGCGTCGGCCACATCCACATAGCTCTGGTCGGGGTTCGGGTTGCCCCCCTTCCGGCTATGGGCCTTCGCATGGATCCACAGGTCCGTTCCATCGGGGCTGTACTCCAGGCGGAACACCTTGTCGAACAACTCATCCAACAGGGCCACCCGTTCCATGGTCGAACGATCATAGATGACCACGACCTGACCGATCTTCTCGGCGGTCTTCAACGCCTTCTTGTCATTCCGGAGTGCTGTGAGCGTGGCCGCCTCCTCCCGCGTGGGTCGGTGTGCCACGGCAACGAAGCGTCCGTCCGTGCTTATGGCAATGGCGTTCCCGGTGCGCGCCAACTTGATCGGATCGCTCTTGCCGCTGGAGATATCGAAGACCCGAACGCCGTCCTTCCCAAGGGTGAGCAAGGTCCGTTCATCAGGTGTGATCGCCGCTGCGTATAGGTCATCAAGGCTCAATACCGCGCGCTTGCTGGCCAACTCGATCACTTCGTACTTGATGGGACGGTCCTTGTTGGGCGCGAAGTCCAGGTAGAACAGCTGCTGCAATAGGAGGTATTTCCCGCTCGGGCTGAATCGGATCCGCGAACCGGCGTACCAGTTGCCGATATCCATCTCCTGTACGTTCGTTTCATCATCGATGGGGAAGGTGCGGAAGGGGAAGCCCTGCGTAGCGCTCAAGCCGACCGTGCGGTCGTCAGGAGCAACGTCCACCCATGCGGTCAAGTAACCGCTCATGGTCTCCTGGCCACCGACCTTCAGGATGCGGTACTCCTGCCCATCATCCTGTCCGACAGCAGCGGTGGTCGATAGGCTGAGAACGGCGATGACGAGCAGGATCCCGACCTTGTCAACACCGGTTCCGTGCGTTCGTGAAGCCCAGGCCCGTAGCATGGGCCATAATTACGTGGGGGCCTTATCCGTGATCCACCGCAATGGTCTACGGTGATCACCGTAGCGGAGGATCTTCGCCGAACTGATCAGAGGACGTAGCAGAAGCCGACGTCGACCGTGCCGCTGTATAGGCTCGCGGTGATCGGAGCGTCCAGGATGTCGACCAGGCCATATCGCACGGTGGGTTGCAGGCGCCATTCGAAGCGATCGCTGGTGCGAAGCGCCAGGCCAGTGCTCAAGTAGGCGAACCAGTTGAATCCCTTGAAGTCCTCCGACTTCTCATAACGGGTCTCCTCCTTCGTTCCATCTCCATACTCGTAGATCGTTCGGCCTCGGGCCGCGACCATGATCGATGGCGCCATTCCGACGGCCGAGACCGAGCGCAATCGCCCTTTGCCGACCCGGACCGTTAGACCGATGGGCATCTCGATGTAGTGGAACGAGTCCTTGAACGTTGACTTGCTCGGGATCGCGTTGTCCGTGGCGTAGATGTATCCACGGCGCGGATCGATGATGTCGCCATAGGTCAGGTCCTCCAGGTCCACCCGATGCACCCAGCCAAGCTGGTGGTAGCCAAGACCCATTTCCACGCCGATCCTCTTCCCCAGTTGCTTCCCCATGTTCACCACTGTGCCCATGGCGAGCTTCGGTACCTCACGCTCATCGCGGATGGCGATGATCAGCTCGTTCTCCAATGTGGCCAGATTGGCGCTAAGGGTCCGGTAGCCCATTCCCACGCCGGCCCTTATGCCGAAGGTCCATGGCTCAGGCGCGCGGGGACGCATCTGTGCGGTGGCGGATCCGGCCACCAAGGCCAGGGCGAAGAGCAACGGACGGCGTGCCATGGTATATGGTCGTTCAACTGGTCATGGATCCAGTGAATCCGGATCCCCGTTCAGGAGACGCTGGGCCAAGCTAGCTGGTTGCCGGTTACCAGGCGCTCAGGTCCGTCACTTCCCGATGCAGAACCGTCCGAATATGCTGCCCAGGAGGTCGTCCGGAGCGATGCGACCCGTTATCTCCCCAAGGTGGTGTTGGGCCCGCCGAAGGTCGATGGCCAGCAACTCACCACTCACCCCCGCATCAATGGCCTGCTTGGCTTCCAGAAGTGCCGACCGGGCTTTCGTGAGTGCATCCACGTGCCGGGCATTGGTCACAACGATGTCGCCCGTGCCGGTCTGCATGTCGCGCACATGGGCCAGGAAGGCCTCCTTCAGCACCTCCAAACCCGTTCCTCGGCGCGCGGAGATGGTCAATGTTCCCTCACTGGCACGCACACCTTCCACATCGCATTTATTGAGCACGGGAAGCACCCGCGGACCTTCACCGATCCGTTCCTGCAAGAGTCCCGCTTCTGTTCGCAACGCACCTTCGGACATCCGCGAGGCGTCGGCCAACAGCACCACGAGGCTCGCCTCGGCGGCCTTCTTGTAGCTGCGTTCGATGCCCAGTTGCTCCACCGTATCGGTCGTCTTTCGGAGGCCCGCCGTATCGATGAAGCGGAACAGGATCCCTCCAACGGTCATCGTCTCCTCCACCGTATCCCTTGTTGTTCCGGGGATGTCGCTCACGATGGCGCGTTCCTCGTTCAGCAAGGCGTTCAACAGGGTGCTCTTCCCACTGTTCGGAGCGCCCACGATCGCTACCGGGAGCCCTTGTTTGATCGCATTCCCGTAACGGAAGCTGTCGATCAGCTCGGTGCTCAGGTCCACCAGGCGGTCCAGCAGGGCCAGCAGTTCCACACGCTGGGCGAACTGTACATCCTCCTCCCCGAAGTCGAGTTCAAGTTCGATCAACGCCGCGAAGTCGATCAGCTGCTGGCGCAGTTCATCGATATGGGCACCGAAGCCGCCGCGCAATTGTTGGATGGCGAGTCGATGCTGCGCAGCGCTCTGGCTCGCGATGAGGTCGGCCACGGCCTCGGCCTGGCTCAGGTCCAGCTTGCGATTGAGGAACGCGCGTTGGGTGAACTCTCCGGGAAGGGCAACACGCGCACCTCCGTCCAGCATCGCTTGCAGCACCCGCTGTTGGATGTAGGTGGATCCATGGATGCTCACCTCCACCACATCCTCCCCGGTATAGCTGTTCGGCCCGGGGAAGAACGTGATCACGGCCTCGTCGATACGGCCGTCGGCATCGATCACCGGCACGAAGTAGGCATGTCGGGGCAGGGGCTCCAAAGGCAGGGCAGGGGCCAGACGTTCGATCACGGGATAAGCCCGCGGGCCGCTCAATCGCAGCACCGCGATCGCACCCATGCCGGGAGCCGTGCTCATCGCCGCGATGGTCTCGTTGGCATCCATGCCGCGAAGGAAACCAGAACGGATCGAAAGTTGCGGATCTTCGCACCGACGATCCATACATCGATGAGCCAGGCCCGCGAACTTTACGAGCAGTTGCCCTATCCCCAGGTGGTGGTGGTCGGTGGCGGTTTCGCCGGCCTGGAGATGGTGAAGGGGCTGAACGGGAAGCCCTTCAAGGTCCTGCTGCTGGACAAGCAGAACCACCATTGTTTCCAACCGCTGTTGTACCAGGTGGCCACGGCCAGCCTCAGCGCCGACAGCATCGCCCATCCCTTCCGCACCACCATCGCCCCCATGTCCAATGTGGCATTCAGGATGTGCTCCGCACTAAGCGTCGATCCGGTCGCGCGCGTGGTGCATACCGACAGGGGCGAGGTGGCCTTTGACATCCTGATCATCGCCACGGGCAGCAGCACGAACTTCTTCGGCAACACGCGCATGGAACAGGAGGCCATGCAGTTGAAGACGATATCCCAGGCCTTGGACATCCGCAGCGATTTCCTCCAGGACTTCGAGGCTGCCCTCTATGCCCAGGACGAGGCCGACCAGCGCCAATGCCTCAATTTCGTGGTCGTGGGTGGTGGACCCACCGGCGTGGAGATGGCCGGCGCGCTCGCCGAGATCCGTCGTACGGTGCTGAAGCGGGAGTACCGCGAGTTGGACAGCGACCGTATGCAGATCTGGCTCGTGGACAGCAACGACCGGGTGTTGAAGAGTTTCAGCGAACGCAATAGCATCCGTGCGAGGGACTACCTCGAGTCCATGGGCGTGCATGTGAAGCTGGGCGCGCGGGTCACCGACTACGATGGGGAGGTGGTCAGCTTCAGCACCGGAGAACGCATGGCTTCACACACCGTGCTCTGGGCGGCTGGTGTGAAGGGTGTACTTCTGCCCGGGCTGGCTGCCGCGGAGGTGCCCAAGGCCAACCGGTACAGCGTGGATCGGTACAACGCACTGATCGGCTTCAAGGACATCTACGCCTTGGGAGACGTGGCCTTGATGCTGGAGGAAGGGCGGGAGCACGGACATCCACAGGTCGCACCGGCAGCCATCCAGCAGGCCCGCTGGCTGGTACGCAATCTGCTTCGATCCAACAGCGGATCGACCATGGAGCCGTTCGAATACAGGGACAAGGGTAGCATGGCAACGATCGGCCGTTACAAGGCAGTGGTCGACATGGGCCGGGTCCATATCGGTGGCCTCCTCGCATGGCTCGCCTGGATGTTCGTACACCTCATGGCCCTGGTGGGATTCCGGAACCGGTTGCAGGTCCTCATGGGCTGGGCGTGGAAGTACTTAAGTTGGAGGAACACCGTGCGCCTGATCATCCGGCCTTATGTGCGAAAAGCCACGGTCACCGAGCAGGAGTCGTCCGTAACAACACCCTAGGGATTCCTACGGCGGAAAGGCTGCATCTCGTTCCTTTGCACGCCCTGCCCGGGATGGACCGGGTGGCCACGAGAAGCCATGTTCCAGGATAGATTGCACAGCCTGCTGATCCCTGCGCTGCAACGCGCCTTCCAAGACTCCTTTGACAAGCCGGTCGAGGAACGAGCACTGGTGCTGCAACAGACACGACCGGAGTTCGAGGGCGATGTCACCATCAATGTCTTCCCCTTCCTGCGGATCACCGGAAAGGGTCCTGAACAAACGGCACAAGCCATCGGCGAACATCTTGTCACCCACGTCGATATCGTCGAACGCTTCAACGTGGTCAAGGGCTTCCTCAACCTGGTGATCAGCGATGCCTATTGGCTTGCCTTCCTCCGGGAAGCGGGCTCGAAGGACATCCTGTCGTTCCCTGCGACCGGTGAGGAAGTGATGGTGGAATATGCCAGCCCCAACACGAACAAACCGCTTCATCTGGGACACCTCCGCAACATCTTCCTCGGCTGGAGCGTGAGTCGGATCCTCGAAGCGGCGGGCAACAAGGTGATCAAGGTACAGGTGATCAACGACCGTGGCATCCACATCTGCAAGAGCATGCTGGCCTGGCAACGCTTCGGCAATGGAGAGACGCCGGAAAGCA
>JAGQVR010000080.1 GCA_020437875.1 Flavobacteriales bacterium | reverse complement strand
ATCATGGTCTGGGGCATCCCCTTCCTGATCCTGCCCGGGGTCATCGTCGGTGCATCCTCCGGGCGCTTCCTGCTCTTCCAGGTGATGTTGGGGGTGTCGTTGCTCGGCATCCTGCTCGCCGCTCGTCGCGACAGTCGGAAGAAGGCCTTCTACAGCATCGATGGTGATAAGCTGATGTTGAGCACGCCGGAAAAGGAACGGACCATCCCCATCGGCGAGATCACCGATGCCAGCTTGCTGGATCGGGTGGGCGCGCGCGCCTTCCTCAAGGAAATGTCGGACCTGGACACCGAGAAGCCCTTCGTGGAGAAGCGGGATGCCTTCATGCGCTTCTGCACTGTGGACATCGGCTTCCGTTCCTTCACCCTCGGGGCGGCTCGTCGGCTCATCGACCGGCTGCCCAGTGCGAAGAGCGACCTGCTGTTGATCCGGCTGCGTTCGGGTGAAATGCTGCTGCTCTCCCCGATGTACGCCCAGGACATGGTGGATACCATCGGTCGCCGCCGCCTGCACGGCTGACCCTGTTCACTTTTCCTGCGAAATGCGAAGGGCGGGTCCTGCGATCAGTTATACCTGATCCGCTGCCCGATGGACAGGGTGCTGCGCTCACTGATGCCGTTGATACGGCACAGGTCGTTCACGCGGACCCCATAACGACGGGAGAGGGCGTAGAGCGTATCGCCCCGGCGCACCACATGGTATTTGCGCGAGCCTTGTGACTTCTGTGCCGCCACCTTGGCCGCCGCCATGCTGGCGAAGTTGCCCTTGTGGATGTCGAACTCGAGCGTCCGCAGTGATCCGTGTTCCAGGTCGAACAACAGTGCGGGATCGATCGGCTGGTCCAGGAAGCGCACCTCGAAGTGCAGGTGGCTGCCGTAGCTGCGACCGGTATTGCCACCGAGGCCGAGCACACCGCCGCCATCCACCAGGTCGCCGGGCTGCACCGAGCGCTTGCTCAGGTGCGCATACACCGTTTCGAGCCCATTGTAGTGGCGCACCACCACCACATGGCCGAAGGTCTTGTTGTACTTGGAGATCCGCACCATGCCAGGGAAGGCCGCGCGTACCGTATCCCCCGTTTCCAGATCGAGGTCCACCCCGTAGTGCATGCGGCCCCGGCGCATGCCGAAGTTGGAGGTGATGCCTCCCGTGCAGGGCATGTTGAGGTCACACTCGTGCTCACCGAGTTGCAGGCGCAGGGTGTCGTGATCGAAGTGCTTGGCGGAACCGAGGCGGTCGAAGAGCACGTCCGTGTTCCAGTGGCAGTACATGTCGTACCCCGGGATGAAGGTCAGCGAATCGTTGACGTCCCAGGCCACAGGCAGCGAGGACGAGCCATCGGTCCCTTCCTCCTCGTTCAGTTCCTCGAAGAGGTCGAGCCCCTCCGGCCCACCGATGTCCGACCCGGTCGTCTGGGCGTGCAGGCCGGAGGCACCCAGGAAGAGGGTGGCGGCGAGCATCGGAACGGTCGTGTGGCGCATGGTCGGCGGGCAAAACTATCCGTGGCGGGGAATGAGGGCGTGACGGGTCCCACGTTCTTTAATCACAGCCGTTCGTGAACATCGTTCGTCGCTCATTGGAATGCGTTCATCGACGATTTGTGTTGGTCGGACGAGCGTTAAAGTGTGTTAACCGATCCGGCCACCATCCGGCGGGGCGACCTTTGTGGGGTACGGATCCGGCACAACATTGGTGCTGGCGGCCACGTATCGAGGACATGGAAGAGGAACGGGATAGCGGTGGACGGAAACTGGTGGAGACCGGTGACCGCATGGCGCACGTTGTCATCGTGTACCTGGTCGCCGTGCTGCTGACCCTGCCGCTCTACCTCATCATCTATCCCTTCGTGCCAGAGCTCGTGCTCCCCATTGGCGATGGGATCCGCGCGGAGCACTTCGTCACCTTCGCTTGCGTCCTCATCGCGTTCATCGTCCTGGTGCGCCGTTTCCGCACGGCCGTGTACCTGACGCTCATGGCGGGGCTCGTCGTGGTCACCTTCACCAGCCTGGCGGGCCGTTACAGCTTCGCCGATCTCTACCGGGACTATGCGGAGCTCCTGGGTTCACTGCGCGACACCTCGCCGAACGCCCCGTTGGCCGCGCGGAAGCTGGCCCCCTTCAACGATGCGGACAAGCTCAAGACGATCCTGAACGGAACGGACGCGACAGTGCGACGGGAGGCGGTACGCATGGCCACGGCCAACTTCACCGATGTGAAGGTGGGGTCGGACGAATTCACCATGGTACAGGCCTTCTCCATCTTCAAGGAGATCAATTCCAGGTGGCGTTACGTCTCCGACGTGAAAGGTGGCGAGTACTTCGCACCGCCGGCCGAGAGCCTTGATCTGATGGCGGGCGATTGCGACGACCACGCCCTGCTGATGGCCGCCTGCATCCGTTCGATCGGTGGCCACGTCAGGCTCGTGCGCACCGAGGGCCACGTGTATCCGGAACTCTTGATCGGCACCGAGGCCCAGTTGGAGCGTGCCGGCTACCTCATCCGCAAGCAGCTGTTCACCAAGGAGGTCGGTGATGCGCCGCTGTACCATCATACCGATGCGGATGGACGCCATTGGATCAACCTGGATTACACCCGGAACTATCCCGGCGGAGAACTGATGAACGAGCGCATCATCGGCATCCTCGACGTGTGAGCCTGCCGTTCCGGTCGGTGGGGTACATTCGTGCGATCCACCGATGAAGAAACTCGTCCAGCCCGCTGAACTGGCCAAGGCCAGCCACATGCGTCCGGGTGATCCGCGGATCAGCCTGCTGACGGAGGTGAGCGGATTGAAGCGGCTGGAGCGCTTCTACAACGCGATACAGGACCTGCACGACCGCGACTTCGTGGCGGCGGTGTTCAAGAACCTCGAACTGGAGCTGGAGTTCGATCCCGCCGACCTGCAGAACATCCCGAAGGAGGGTCCGGTGATCCTCGTTGCCAATCATCCCTATGGCGCCATCGACGGGTTGGCCTTGGTGCATGTCCTTGGCGAGGTGCGCCCCGACCTCAAGGTGATGGCCAACTTCCTGTTGCAACAGCTGGAGCCCTTGCGTGATCGCTTCATCGGCGTCAATCCCTTCGAGCAACTCACCTCGTCGAGCAGCTTCCAGGGCATGCGCCAGGCCATGGCGCACGTGCGCGAAGGGAACGCGCTCGCGGTGTTCCCGGCCGGCGAGGTGAGCAGCTGGCGCACCGAGTTGAAGGCGGTGGCCGATCCGCGGTGGAAGACCCCCATGGTGAAGATGGCGCAGCACCTCGGAGTCCCGGTGGTGCCGATCTGGTTCGATGGGGCCAACAGCCTGGTCTTCCATGTGCTCGGTATGATCCACCCGAACCTGCGTACGCTGGCATTGCCCAAGGAGATGCTGCGGATGCGTGGTCGGTCCGTGCGGATGCGTATCGGGAAGCCCATCGCGCCGAAGGACATCGCCGCCTTTACCTCGGTGGAGCAGCTCGCGCGTTTCCTGCGCGCAAAGACCTACGCCTTGGGCAGCGGTGTGCAGGTGAGGCGTGAGCTCTTCAGCCCGCTCCGTTTTCCACAACGCCCGAAGGAGATCGCCGACGCCATACCGGTGGAAAAGCTGGTGGCCGAGATCGCGGGACTGGAGGACCTCAAGCTCAACAGCCAGGGGGAGTTCGATCTGTACCTGGCACCCACGGGGCGTATCCCGAACATCCTGCGTGAGATCGGTCGGCTGCGCGAGCTCACCTTCCGCGCGGTCGGGGAGGGCACCAACAAGAGCATCGACCTGGACGAGTTCGATCTGTACTATGATCACCTCTTCCTCTGGGACCGCGACAAGCAACGACTGGCGGGTGCCTATCGCATCGGCAACGGCGCGCGCATCATGTCGCGTTACGGCAAGCGCGGCTTCTACACCTATACGCTCTTCCGGATGGACCGGCCGATGGACCGCGTGCTGCGCCGGAGCTTCGAGCTGGGTCGTTCCTTCATCGCGGTGGAGTACCAGCGACAGCGTCTGCCGCTGTACATGTTGTGGCGCGGGCTGCTGCTGCACATCACCGCGAACCCCGACCACCGCTACCTGATCGGACCGGTGAGCATCAGTGGCACCTACAGCCGCATCTCACGTTCGCTGATCATGGAGTTCGTGCAACAACACCACTATGATGCGGAGATGGCCGCATCGGTGCGGCCGAGGAATCGCTTCCGCATCAAGCCGGACAAGGTGGACCGCGAGGTCCTGGTACAGGCTTCGATGGCCGACCTGAAGAAGATGGACCGCCTGATCGCGGAGGTGGATCCGAAGGAGACCGCGATGCCCGTTCTGCTGAAGAAGTACCTGCTGCTGAATGCCCGCATCATCGGATTCAATCGCGACCCGCGGTTCAACGATGCCCTGGATGGCCTGATGGTGCTGGACCTGGCCAAGCTGCCGGAGCGCACGGTGGAGGACCTGCGCAAGGGCATGGAGGCTGTCTAGGCAACTGCCAGGGCGGCCTCCCGCTCGGCCTTGAGCGCCTTCGAAGTGGTTCCTTCGGCCTCGTACATGTGCAGGCGCCAGGCACCCCCTTCGTATTCGAGCGCGCTGAGGTGTTCGATCCAATCGCCGGAGTTGAGGTAGCGCACCTCGCCACGCCCGTTCTTGATGGTGCGGATCTGCGGTTGATGGATGTGCCCGCATACCACATGGCTCACGCCTTCATGCACCGCGATCTCAGCGGCGGTCTCCTCGAAGTCGTTGATGTAGGCCACGGCGCGCTTCACCTGCTGTTTCACACGCTTGCTCAGGCTCATGCGCGGCCGGCCGATGGAAACAAGGAAGCTGTTGACGAGGTGGTTGATGCGGATCAGGAGATCGTAGCCATACCCACCGAGCTTGGCCAGCCACTTCGCATGCTTCATGCTCGCGTCGAACACATCGCCATGGAAGAACCAGTACCGTTCGCCATCGATGTCGAGGTGCAACTGGTCCACCAGCCTGAGGTTGCCCAGCTGGGTGGGGCTGTACCGGCGCAGCGCCTCGTCGTGGTTGCCGGTGATGTAGTACACGGGGATCTTCGCGGCCATGCGGAGCAGGCGCTTCAGCACCTTCATGTGCATGGCGGGGAAGTACGACTTCTTGAACTGCCAGATGTCGATGATGTCCCCATTGAGGATCACCATGCGTGGCTTCACCGAGCGGAGGTACTCGTTCAGTTCCCGAGCGCGGCATCCGAAGGTGCCCAGGTGCAGATCCGAGAGAACGAGGATGTCGATCTTGCGCTTCATGGTGACCCTGGGAGGAGGATGGTATTCCGGCCGGCGGCAAAGCTCCGGCCTCGATGTTTCCTCGATCTTGCCCGCACATGAAGTCGGTCACGACATGAGCCTGCCGATCTTAGCAGCATGACCGGCCTGACGACACTGGTGCTGGGGGCGAGCCCTGAGCCATACCGATACGCGCACATCGCCGCACGCCGCCTGAAGGGGTATGGGCATCCCACCTTGTTGGTCGGCAAGCACAAGGGCCGGATCGATGATGAGCCGATCATCCCGCGCATCCCCGCCGGAGCCGAGGTGGACACGGTGACGCTCTACCTCGCCCCACGGAACCAGGCGGACGTCATGCAGGATGTGCTCGCGCTCCGGCCCCGGCGGATCATCTTCAATCCGGGGACCGAGAACCCGGTGTTCGCCCGGGCGGCGCAGGAGGCCGGCATCCAGGTGATCGAGGCATGCACCCTGGTGATGCTGGCGACCGGCCAGTATTGAACGCAGGTCCATCAACGAAGAAGCCCTCCGCGCGGGAGGGCTTCTCAGGTCAGTTGCGTCGATCACCGATCAGCGGCCCACCATCAGCTTCTGGGTGTTCCGACCGGTCTCGTTGGAGGCATTGATCATGTACAGGCCGTTCGCGAGACCGAGCTCGGCGGCACTGAACTCCATCGAGAGGTTCGTCGGGCTCAGGATGTTCTGGTACACCACGGCACCGCGCAGGTCGGTGATGGTGACCGTGGTGGCGAACTTGTCCATGCCGTGCACGCCCAGGGTGAACTGGTCGTTGGTCGGATTGGGGTAGAGGCTCATGAAGTTCTCCGAGCTGAGGTCCTCGATGCCCACCGCACCCACGATCTGGATGTTATCGATGTACAGGTTCCCCGTGAACTCACTGCTGATGAAACGGAACCGGAAGCGGACGTTCGGTACGCGGCGGGCAGCGCTGATGGTCAACGAACGCTCGGTCCAGGTCGGCGGGGGCAGCTGGGGGTTGTTCCCGTTGTTGATCAGCGTGCCGGTGTTCAGGTCGCCGCCGGGCAGGAGGGACCAGGTCTCCCCGCAATCCGTGCTGATCGAAACGAAGAGGCGCTCGGTCACGTTGGCGATGTCGCTGGCGGTGGTCGAATAGGCCCAGTTGAAGGTGAGGGATGCCTGGGTAAGACCGCTGAGGTCGAAGCTCGGTGAGTACAGGTCGTCGTAGTCGGCACCGTTGGCCGGGTCGATCATGTCGAGCAGGTTGCGCTCGCCGCTGTTGAGCATGGCGCAGGCATTGCTGTTCAGGCCGGCCGTGGTGGTGCGGCGCCACGAGGTGATGTTATCCGCGTAGTTCATCACGTTCCATGGGAAGAGGCCGTTGCTGTTCTCGAAGCCCTCGAAGTAGGTGCCCACGATATCGTTGGGCGTGCCACCGATCAGGAAGGCGAATTCATTGGTCTTCGTGTTGCTGCCGTTCGCATTGGTCGCGGTGAGCGAGACCAACTTGAAGCCCGGGGTATCGAAGGTGACCACCGGGTTGCGCTCCGTGGAGGTCGCCGGGTTACCGCCCGGGAAGGTCCAGCTCCACGAGGTGGGCAGGCCACCGACCGAGTTGTCCACGAACTGCACCGGCGCACCCGTGCACATGGCAGGGATGAAGGGGACCTCCTGGGTCTGGGTGGTGGAGTTGAGCTCCACCGTGCGCACGTAGAAATCGGCGATCGGCGGGCAGGCGACCACGTGGCCTTCGGCAACGCCGGTGGCGCGGAGATTGTCGTCGGTCCAAAGGTTGCTGCGCTCGCCCGTGGCGTTCTCAGCCGCGAAGCGCATCCGTTCCACCTGTCCCTCGGAGAACATCTTCGAGCAGTAGGAATACTCCATGTAGTTCTCCACGTTCTCCACCAGGCCGGTGGTGCCGTACACCGCTACATCATCCACACCGAAGTACCCGGTCGTCGGGCCGAGGTCGTTCGTTTCGGCCACCAGCACGATCGCGCTGTCGTTGGGGCAGGGCGATGTGCCGTTCACCACATAGAGGTAGTTGCCCGGCGACATGCTGGCCGGTTGGTAGAGGCCATCGATCACTTCGCTCGGTCCGGACCAGGTGCCGCCCATTTGCGGGGCACCGACCAGGGCGGTGAAGAGGTCGAGGTCCGTGCTCGCCGAGCAGGCCTTGATCTCGGCATCACCACCTGCATTGGCAGGACTGATCTCGGCCACCACGTGCGGTGCGGATACGCTGAAGCATCCATTGGAGGAGTTCACGCGGACCGTGTATGTACCGGCAACGGTGACATTGTTGCCCGGGGTGGTCACGCCGTTCGACCAGACGTTGTTCTGGTTGCTGCTGCTCGCCAGTTGCACGGTGCCACCGGTGCAGAAGGCGTTGGTCCCGGTGATCGTCGGTGTGGCGGGTGCGGTGATCTCGGATACCGTGACCACGGCCGAGCTCGTACCGCAGCCATTGCCGGGGTCCACCGTGTAGGTGTACGCGCCCGGGCTCAAGGCGACCGCATCATACATGCCGTCCATGGGCGAGCTGTCCGGTCCCGTCCAGCTTCCACCGGGTTGGGGGGCACCACCGAGGCGGTCGAAGAGGTCGGCCGTCCTGTTGTTGCAGATGGAGAGCGTACCATCAGTACCGGCGTTCGCCGTGGCCGTTTCGGTCACCGTGATGCGTGCCGTATCAGCGGCACAGGCACCGTTCTCCAGGAGGGCGTACTCATACACGCCCGGTTCCATGAGGGTCGGATCATACAGGCCGTCGATCACCTCGCTGGGTCCCATCCAGGTCCCACCAGTTTGTGGTGCACTACCGATGCTCGCGAAGAGATCGGCCGGGCCAGAGGTCTCACAAAGCGTCATCGCGCCATCGGTACCGGCATCGACAACGGCGTAGGAGGTCACCGTGAAGGGATCGCTCGTCGTGCTGCAGGTGTTCAACGTCTGGGTCACCGTGTAGGTGTTGCCGGTGTTCACCGTGATGGTCCCGGTGGTGGCACCGGTGCTCCAGCGGATGCTGTTGGTCACGCTGCTCGTCAATACCACGGAACCGCCGGCGCAGAACGAATCGTTGCCGGTGATGGTGGGCACGTCAGGCGCTGGCACGACCACCACTTCGATGGTGGCGCTGTATTCAGGGCAGGGGCCGTTCGCGCCCACGGTATACGTGTAGATGCCCGCATCCATGGTGGTCGGATCGAAGGATCCATCGCTCGGGCTGGGACCGGACCAGCTGCCGCCGGGCTGGGGTGCACCACCCAGGCGATCGAACATGTCCACCGGCGCGGCATTGCTGCATACCCGGATGCGACCGTTGCTGTTCTCCGCATTCCAAGCGTACAGTCGGAAGGTCACCGCTTGATCGGTGAACTGCATGCCCGAGCCGCTCGGCGGATCGGCATAGACGGTGACACCGGAGAGCGGGATGTCATTGTTGATGAAAGCGATGTTACCCGTCTGGATGGTGATGCCGGAGTTGGCGGCCACGCGCAACGGGATGTTCGAGGCGAAGTTGTTGTGGCTCGAGCGCACGGCGAAGGTGCGGATGCCGTGTGCGTTCCGGGAGACCTTGAAGCCGATGGAGTCGATGTAGAGCAGGTCCGTGACGCGTGGGTCCATGCTGAAGGCGTAGTACTTGCCCAGGTCCTGGGTGCCCTGAAGCTCCCCGTACATGGTCTCCCCATCCCCGGGCTGTTCCACCCAGCCACCGAAGGCGAACATGCCGTCCACCTCGGAGTTGGCACCGACACCGACGGCGGTGAAGGGTGACAGGTCAGCACGCTGGCGGGGTTCCCCGAAGATGGAATCAGAAGGATGCTCAAGTGCGGTAGGGTCGGTGGTGCCGGAGGAGGTGGTCACCGCATCAAAGCGGTAGGGGAGAGCGGAGAGGTCGATCTTGGTGGTGGGGCAGTCCGACCAGCCGAAGGTGGGGTCGTTGTACGGCGGGCAGATGTTCCAACCGCGGGTCGGAGGGGTGTCCTCCACACCGTCATCACCGCAATCGGCCACCATGTGACCCGTGGGCGGATTGCCTTCCTCGATCCCATTGTTGTTCCCCCATACGTGCGGAAGGTTCAGGTAGTGCCCGACCTCGTGCGTCAGCGCGGTGGAATGGAACAGTGTTCCGGTGCCGATCTGACCGATGTAATCGTTCTCGATGATGATACCGTCGGCGATCCGGGTAACCGGGTTGTCGAAGGCGCTCGGGTAGTACGCGTAACCGGCCACACCGGCATCCGCCATATCGCGGATCACCCACACGTTGAGGTACTTGTCACGCGGCCATGGGTTCATCTTCGCCCTATCGGAACCCCGCAGGGTCTCCGGGCTGCGGACCCGGTCGATACCGTTCGTGCAACCGCCCTGAGGGTCGATCGTGGGCAGTGCGAACTGGATCATGGCATCACCGACCATGTCGGTGAAGGCGGGATGCACATTGTTGATGTCCGCGTTCAGGGCCCTATAATCCTCGTTGAGCAGGTCCACCTGGTTCAGGATCTGCTCGTTGGTGATGTTCTCCGAGCCACCGAGGTTGATGATGTGGAAGACGATCGGGATGGTGTAGATCACGTCACGATCGCGGCCCTCCCGGGCGCTATTCCGCATCAGTTCCCGGATGTCGTGCTCCAGCGCAGCCTCCCGTTCAAGGTAGGTGGGGTCCTCCGCGATGCGCTTGGCCCGCATCAGGTCCGAGCCGCACTGGTATTGCTGGGCACCGGCCACCAGCGAAAGGGAAAAAGCGGCAAGTCCGAGTAGAACGTGTTTCATAGGGTTCACGTAAGCGAGGGGTTTCGGTTTTCCTAAGCGGGCCTAAAGTACGGATCGAAGGGGATCCTTCAAGGCCGGACGATGGTCTGGGGCATCTGCCCTGACGACCGGACGTGTTCGGCCCGGGAACGGTCGCGCCGCGGTCGTACTTCGACCAGCGGAGGTCCATTGCCGACCGCGACCCGTTGATGGAACCGGTCACCCCGCGATCCGGTCGAGCGCCGCATGGATCGATGCGACCGCATGATCCACCAGGTCCGCGCTGACGGTGAGCGGTGGTGCGATGCGAAAAGCGGTGGGACAGGAGAGGAACCAGAAACCGAGCACCTCGTGTTCCAGCAGGTCCTTCACCACCTGCTGGACGAGGTCCGCATCGCCCAGTTCCACAGCGATCATAAGGCCCTGGCCGCGAACCTCTTTGATCCGTGGATGATCCAAGGAGCGCTTGAAGCGTTCACCCATCCGGGTCGCATTCTCCACGAGTCCTTCCTCCAGGGTCACCTCCAGGGCTGCCAGGCCGGCTGCACAGGGCAGCGGGTGACCACCGAAGGTGGTGATGTGGCCGAGCACCGGGTCGTGGGTGAGGAGGCGCATATGCTGCCTGCTCGATACGAAGGCCCCGATCGGCAGGCCACCGCCCAAGGCCTTCCCCAACACCAGGATGTCTGGCACCACCCGGGAATGTTCGAAGGCGAAGAGCTTGCCGGTGCGGCCCATGCCGGTCTGCACCTCGTCGAACACGAGCAGGGCGCCCACCTCGGTGCAGCGTGCGCGCAAGGCCTTCAGCCAGGCCACATCGGGCACCCTTATCCCAGCATCGCCCTGGACCGGCTCCACCACCACGGCCGCGGTGTTGCGGTCGATGTGGGGCAGGTCGGCCGGGTCGTTGAAGGTGATGAAGCGCACATCGGGCAGGAGCGGCCGGTTGCGGTACTTCTTCGCCTCGTTGCCCGTGATGCTGAGCGAGCCATGGG
>JAGQVR010000079.1 GCA_020437875.1 Flavobacteriales bacterium | reverse complement strand
GTTCGCGCAGCGGGAAGCTCGAGAGCGTGGAGAAACGGGTGAACGACTGCATGGAACGCAGCCTCAACGGCGTGGCATTGGACAGCACGAGCAGGGAGATGCGCGCGATCGTGGCCTATATGGAATGGCTGGGAACCGGTACCGCGAAGGATAGCATCCCGAAAGGCACGGGCATCGAGAAGCTCGCCTTCCTGGACCGTGCTGCAGACCCCATGCGTGGACATGAGGTCTTCAATGCGAAGTGCGTGAGCTGTCACGGGCCACAGGGCGAAGGCACGATGAGCGCGGACGGGGCCACCTACCAGTACCCACCGTTGTGGGGCGAGCACAGTTACAACCAGGGTGCGGGCCTCTATCGCCTCAGCCGGTTCGCGGGCTATGTGAAGGCCAACATGCCCCAAGGCGCGGCCTACGATCATCCGCAGTTGACCGATGAGGAAGCTTGGGACGTGGCCGCCTTCGTGAACTCGCAGCCACGACCGGTGAAGGACCTCACCGGTGACTGGCCCGACATCAGCAAGAAACCGTTCGATCATCCCTTCGGACCCTATTCGGATACCTTCACCGAAAAGCAGCACAAATACGGCCCCTTCGGACCGATAGCTGCCTTCTATAAGAAACCATGAGCGAGATCCAACACCCCCCCGGCTGCACCTGTGGCGCGCATGATGACAAAGGCATGGACCGCCGCCAGGCGCTCCGTTCACTCGGCGCACTCGGCGCCGGTCTCACGCTCGGGCCCACCGTCGCGCTCGGCGCGTTCAGCGATCATGCGCGGAGGGAGGAGCTGACCGGAGCACGTGCTGTGCAGCAGGGCAAGGCGCAGAAGTTCACCCTGCTCTACACCAGCGATATCCACTCGCAACTGCACACGCACGACGAGTTCTTCATGGAGAACGGCAAGGCCGTGTACAAGAAGCGTGGCGGCTACGGGGTGTTGAAGACGATGATCGACACTTTGCGAGCGGAGGATCCCGCGAACACCATCGTGATCGACGGCGGTGACTGCTTCCAGGGTGGCGGTGTGGCGGCCATGAGCGAGGGTCGTGCGATCGTGCCCCTGATGAACCGCGTGGGCTACGACTTGATCCTGCCCGGCAACTGGGAGGTTGTCTATGGCAAGGAGAACATGCTGAAGGACCTGGGCGGCTACCAGGCCTCGAAGATCTGCGCCAACATGTGGCATGAGAAGCTGGCGGAATTCTGCGGCCCCATGCGCGACCCGAACGAGGAGCTGGCCGGCGAGCTCATCTTCCCGCCCTATTGGACCACGAACGTGGCCGGCGTGAAGATCGGCTTCATCGGCTACAACGATCCGCTCACGCCCAAGCGCCAATCCCCCGCGTACAGCTGCGGCATCAAGTTCACCAAGCCCGAGCAGAACGTGGCGCGCTACATCCGCCACCTGCGCGAATACGAGCAGTGCGCCATGGTCTTCCTCGTCACGCACATGGGCCTGGCGCAACAGGTCGATCTCGCCAACAAACCGGAAGTGGATGGCGCGGACCTGATCCTCGGAGCAGACACGCACGAGCGTGTACGCAAGCCCATCGACGCCAAGCACAGCAAGGTGGTGGAACCGGGCTCCTTCGGTTCGTTCGTTGCGAGGCTGGACGTTGTTGTGGAGGACGGCAAGGTGAAGGACAGCCACTACGAGCTGCTCGACGTGGACCCGGAGAAGTACCCGGCGGACGAGGGCATGCTCGCGCTCGTGGACCAGGTGAGCGCGCCGTACAAGGAACAGCTCGGCAAGGTGGTGGGTAGCACGAAGAACACCCTGGTGCGCTACTACGTGATCGAGAACCCGATGGACAACCTGGTGACCGATGCGATCATGTGGAAGCTGAAGCCGGACATCGCCATCAGCAACGGCTTCCGTTTCTGCCCGCCGATCGTTGCCGACGGCAAGACCCCGACGCCGATCACCAATGACCATCTCTGGAGCATGATCCCGGTGGACAGCGATGCCAAGTACGGCGAGGCCACCGGCCGCCAGATATGGGACTGGCTGGAGAAGGAGCTGCAAAATGTGTTCGCCAAGGAACCCGCCAAGCGCTTCGGCGGTTGGGTGGTGCGCTTCCAGGGCATGACCGCCAACTTCACCATGCACAACGACATGGGGAAGCGCGTGAACTGGATCAAGGTGAAGGGCAGGCCGATCGAGATGGACCGCTACTACACCATCGCCGCATGCGAGCGCGAGGGCGATCCCGATCATGTGCTCTGCCGCATGGAGCACGTGCGGAACCCACGACGCGCGGGCATCACCATGCATACGATCCTGCGCGAGTACTTCGGGAAGTTCAGTCCCGTGGCGCCCAAGGTCGAGGGTCGTATCACCGCCACCGACGCGCCGCAGGACCTGCTGAGCCAGCTGGAAGGCTATGACTACGAGTTCCGTTGAACCTACCTTAGCTGACATGAAGACGAATGCGATCGGACTCGATGGGAAGAAGGCCGCGAAACTGGCGGAGAAGCTGAATGTGCTGCTGGCCAATTATTCCGTCTTCTACCAGAACACGCGCGGCTATCATTGGAACATCAAGGGCGAGAAGTTCTTCGAGCTCCATCTGAAGTTCGAGGAACTGTACAACGACCTATTGTTGAAGATCGACGAGGTCGCCGAGCGCATCCTCACCTTGGGCGCCTCGCCGGCGCACAACTATTCGGAGTACCGGAAGGTCTCCACCATCAAGGAAAGCAAGCAGGTGAGTGATGGCATTGCCGCTGTGAAGGACATCCTCGTCTCCTTCGGTGCCGTGATCGCCATGCAACGCGAACTGCTTGAGCTCAGTGCCGATGCCAACGACGAAGGCACCAACGCGCTCATGAGCGATTACATCCGTGCGCAGGAGAAGCTGGTGTGGATGTATGGCGCGTATCTGGGCCGGTAGCTGAAGCGCATCGCAAGAACGCCCTTCGCGCACCGCGATGGTGCTGCGTACCCCTGCCTCGATACTTCTCGGTCGGATGCTCCGTCCCAGCATTCGATCCATGGTGTCTCCTCCGGTCGAATGGCCATTGTATGCGATCTCCGTTCGTGCTGCTGGGAGGGGCTCTCCGGTGATCCATATCACTGAGCGCATCGGCCTGTACCCGGACCTTTGCGCCATGAAGGAACTTCTCCTCTTGTTCGCCCTCCTGATGGGTATCGCGAGCGCCTCGAACGCCCAGTCCGGGGCGCGCCACCACCGCATCGTCATGCAGCTCGTCAGCGGCGACACGCTCGTTCACAAGGGGCTCATGCGCCAGTTGCGCAACATGAAGGAGGTCGCTCCGGACATGGAGCTCGAGGTCGTATGTCACGGCCCGGGCCTGGACATGCTCATGGGCGACCGAAGCATCGTGGCGGACAAGGTCAAGGAGTTCGGTACGAAGGGCGTTCATTTCCTGGCGTGCGAGAACACGATCAAGGAACGCAAGCTGGACCAAGCGCAGGTACTGCCGTCCGCCGGGTACGTACAGGCGGGTATCATCCACATCGTGGAACGGCAGGAGGATGGCTGGAGCTACATCAAGGCTGGCTTCTGACCCATGTTCGCCCGATCGACCAGACGGCCGCAGTGGATCCACTCCGGAGTGATCGCGTCACTCCTGTTCGCAAGCGCGTCGTCACATGCACAGCACAGCGAGCATGACATACCCCGGCATGACAGCCTGCGCGGAGGAAGCCAGCTCTACGACATCATGAAGCAGGGAGAGCTGGAGGGCCGCTTCCGGCTGTACAACATGCTGACAGTGAACGAAGGCACGCCTTCCGACTATCATGCGGTCGCTTTCGGGGGTACGCTGGGCTTCACCTCACAGCGGTGGCATGGGGTACGCTTCAAGCTGAGCGGAGGCTACACCTTCGACCTTGCCACCAGCGACCTCACCGTGCTTGACCCGGTGACCGGAGTGGCGAACCGCTACGAGATCGGATTGTATGATGTGAATGATCCGCGACACACCAACGACCTGGCCTACCTGCACGAGTTCCAGCTGGACTTGCTGTCGAGGAGGAGGACAACACAGGTCGTCCTGGGGAAGCAGGAGATCAACTCTCCGTTCCTTAATCCTCAGGATGGTCGCATGCACCCGAGCCTGTTCGAAGGAGTATGGGCGAAGCACCGATACGGTCGCGGGACCTTGCTGCAAGGCGGTTGGTTCTATCGTGTGGCACCCCGCGGGGCGAGTGAATGGTATCTCGTCGAAGAGAGCATGGCGGTGTTCCCGGTCGGTCGGAATGTCTTCGGGGAGGGATCCGTACATGGCGAGCATCTGGAGAGCGCGGGGATCTTCGCGTTGAACGTGAAGAAGCCATTGTCCAAGGCCGTTGACATCACGGTCTGGAACCTGCACACGGAGAACGTCTTCAACAGCGCCTTGGTCCAGGTCGATGCGGGCAACAGGGACGCGAAATGGAGCCTGTCCGGTATGGCGATCAAGCAGGATGCAGCCCGTCATCGCGGGCAAACGAACGATTCATTGCTCTTCATGCCGGCCTCCGAAGGTTCGTGGGCCTTCAGCGGCCGATTACGCAACGTGTTGGGGAGGTTCCGTTGGCAGCTCAACTACACGCGTATCACCGCACATGGCCGCTATCTGATGCCACGGGAATGGGGTCGTGATCCCTTCTTCACCTTCCTGCCCCGTGAACGGAATGAAGGCGCGGGCGATGTGCATGCGGCCTCCCTGAACTTGATATGGAGGACGGAGAAGGGGCTTCGCCTCCAGTTGGATGGCGGGATCTATAGGCTGCCCGAGATCGTGGACCCCAGGCTGAACAAGTACGCGATGCCCTCCTACACCCAGTTCGACGTGAATGCACAGTACCAGTTCCGCGGAGGGTGGCAGGGCCTGGCCGTTCAACTGCTGGTGCTGGCCAAGCTCCCGTTGGATGATCACCTGACGGCGAAGCAGTCCATCCATAAAGTGGATATGCTTCACGCGGACTTGATCCTCAACTACCTGTTCTGACCACCCTCTGTGACCAGTCTCACCGACGTCGACCGATCCTTGCCGGACCTTTGCAGCACAAACACGATCAGACCATGTTCAAGAGCCTGTTCGGCCTCGGTGGCCCCAAAGTGGACCTCGGCCAGAAGATCAACGAAGGAGCACAGATCATCGATGTTCGTACGCCGGATGAATTCCGGAGCGGCCATGTGAAAGGCGCCGTGAACATCCCCCTCGATCGTCTGCAGGGGCAGCTCGCCAAGATCGACAAGAACAAAGCCGTGATCACCTGCTGCCGCAGTGGTGCGCGCAGCGGGATGGCGGCCGATATGCTGAAGAACGCCGGTTTCGACGCGTACAACGGTGGTCCGTGGCAGAACGTGCAGGCGCTGAAATGAGCGGATCGCTTATGGTACGATGGAATTGGCTGCGCTGGCTCCGCTTGGGACTCGGCGTAGCCTTCCTCATCGAGGGTTGGCGTAGCGGCAGTGGTTTCGCATACGCGATCGGTGCCTTGTTCACCATGCAGGGCGTTCTCAACATGGGCTGTCCGCTGCTTGGCGCATGCGCAGTACCGCCAGCGAGAGCGACAGCCACCACCCAGGACGTCAGTTTCGACGAGGTGGAGTAGGATCCCCGGGGCCGCCACCGTTAACGACCATGAACCGTAAGAATATGATCAACATCCGCCATTTCCTCCTATCCTTCCCACTCCTCTTCATGGCCTGTGGGACCTCCTCCCACCAGAGTACCAGACTGGATCCAGCGAGCTTCGAGGCGCGCCTCAACGAACCGGATGTCCAGTTGGTGGACGCCCGTACGCCCGGTGAGTATGCGGCCGGGCATCTTGCCGGCGCCACCAATTTGGATTGGAACGGCGGTCGGTTGCAGGCGACGGTCGACCAGCTGGACAAGACCAGACCGGTGCTCGTCTATTGTGCATCGGGTCGGCGTAGTGCTGAAGCCCGTGAATTCCTGATCGAACAAGGATTCAACGACGTGGTGGACCTCCAAGGAGGCATCAACGCCTGGGCCGGAGCTGGCAAGGCGATCGAGCACTGAGCCCCTTCCTCCGCCGATCCCGGGATCCCTATCCTGGACCTACATCGGTATATTGCGATGATCCGGAACATCGTAATATTGCGATCAATAGATCGACATGGGACTCGTTAAGGCCGACCTCTTCACCGCCGAGCAGAACCGCATCGCCGGACTGGCCAAGGTGCTGGGGCACCCGGCGCGCATCGCCATCCTGCAATACCTCGTGAAGCGCGGGGTCTGCGTGAACAGCACCCTGGTGGATGAGATCGGCCTGGCCCAGGCCACCATCAGCCAGCACCTGCGCGAACTGAAGGACGCCGGCCTCATCCAGGGCACCATCGAGGGCACCAGCGTGTGCTACTGTATCGATCCCAAGGGCTGGAACGCCTTGAAGAAAGACTTGAATAAACTGCTCACGAGCGTGAGCGATAACTGCTGCTAGTACGGGCGCACCATGATGCGCCCTAACAATACTTACCCCCAGATGAACAACGCACAAGCCACCAAGGACATGGTCCGCGCCAAGTACGCGGAGATCGCTCAACAGGACAAGGACACCAACGCCAGCAGCTGCTGCGGCGCTGGTGGCTGCAGTACCGAGGTGTACAACATCATGACCGATGACTACGGCCAGGTGAAGGGCTACAACCCCGAAGCCGACCTCGGCCTCGGATGCGGGCTTCCTACGCAGTTCGCGGGTATCAAGCCAGGCGACACCGTGCTCGACCTGGGCAGCGGCGCGGGCAACGATTGCTTCGTGGCACGCCACGAGACCGGTGCCGATGGCCGCGTGATCGGCGTGGACTTCACCCCGGAAATGATCGCCAAGGCGAAGGAGAATGCGGCGAAGCTCGGCTACCAGAACGTGGAGTTCCGCCAGGGCGACATCGAGGCGCTGCCCCTCACCAGCGGCATCGTGGATGTGGTGGTGAGCAACTGCGTGCTCAACCTGGTACCCGACAAACGACAGGCCTTCAGCGAGGTGCTGCGCGTACTGAAGCCCGGTGGCCATTTCAGCATCAGCGACGTGGTCTTGAAGAGTGAGTTGCCGGAGAACCTGCGCCAGGCGGCCGAGATGTATGCGGGCTGCGTGAGCGGTGCCCTGCAGGAGAGCGACTACCTCGGCATCATCCACGACCTGGGCTTCGAGCAGGTGAGCGTGCAGAAGCGCAAGCCCATCGTGGTGCCCGATGACATCCTGAAGAACTACCTGAGCACTGAGGAGCTCACCGCCTTCAAGACCAGCGGGGTGGGCATCTTCAGCATCACGGTGAGCGCAACGAAGCCGGGCGCGAAGGCGGACAAGGCCGAGTTGAAGGCCGCCTGCTGCGGAAGCGGGAGCAATTGCTGCTGAGTCATGACCGTTTTCCTGCGCAAGCATCGACGACCGATCATCATCACCGGATCGGTCATCATCCTCCAGCTGGTCTTCGGCTTCGATCCGAAGTTCTGCGCGATCAATATCATCTGACTGTTCGTGTGACAGCTGCGACCAACGTGCCATGATCCCCATCGCCCTCGTGCTCTCCTTCCTCAGCCCACCACGATCCATGCCCCATCGCATTCACCCAGAGATCCAGCGCTACGTGGACCAACAGGTCATACCGGCCATGGCGGAGATCCCGTTCGATCGCAAGGAGAGTCTGGACCTGATCGCCGCCTTCGTGAAGGACCGAAAGGCCGAGGGTGCCACGGCCGATCTCACCTTCATCTGCACCCACAACAGCCGTCGCAGCATTCTTGGCCAGGTGTGGGCAGCAACGGCGGCGTGCGCTTTCGGGCTTGATCACGTGCGCACATTCAGCGGCGGCACCGAGGCCACGGCCTTCAACCCGCGCGCCATTGAAGCGCTGCGGCGCGCCGGTTTCCACGTCGCTGTTCCGAAGGGTGATAACCCGCGCTGTACCGTGGCCATTTCCAAGGAGCGGGCGACCGAGCCGTGCTGGAGCAAGCGCTACAACGACCCGGCCAACCCGCAGCGGGACTTCTGCGCCGTGATGACCTGCTCGGAAGCCGACAAGAACTGCCCGATCGTGTTCGGCGCCCTGGACCGCATCAGCCTGCCCTACCAGGATCCCAAAGAAGCCGATGGCACGCCCGAAGAAGCTGCGCGGTACGATGAACGCTGCTTGCAGATCGCGGCCGAGATGTGGTACGTGATGCAGCAGTCAGCGCAGTGAAGCCGAAAAGCACCACGCTCGGCCTCAGCGCCAACTGGAAGCAGTTCACCCTGCTGGTGATCGTCAACGCCTTCGTGGGTGGCATGGTGGGCATCGAGCGGACCGTGCTGCCTATGCTCGCTGAACTCGAGTTCGGCATTGCCTCGCATGTGGCGGCCATGTCGTTCATCATGGCTTTCGGAGTGAGCAAAGCGGTGGCGAACTACGCCACAGGGCGGCTCGCGGCGCGCTTCGGCCGCAAGGCGCTTCTTGTTACCGGCTGGTCGCTCGCGTTGCCCGTGCCCTTCATGCTCATATACGCCAATGACTGGTCATGGATCGTGGCGGCGAACATCCTGCTGGGCATCCACCAAGGCTTCGCGTGGAGCAGCACGGTGGTCATGAAGATGGACCTCGTGGGCGAGAAGGACCGTGGCCTTGCGATGGGTCTGAACGAGTTCGCTGGATACATCGCGGTCGGCCTGATGGCCTTCCTCACAGGCTACCTCGCCGCGCACTACGGGCCGCGTCCCGTTCCATTCCAGGTGGGCATCGCCATCGCGGTGACCGGTCTGTTGCTCACGTTGCTTTGGGTGAAGGATACCGCACACCATGTTGCAGCGGAAGGCGCAACGAGCACCATACCGAAATTGAAGAACGTGTTCGTCGAGACCAGCTTGCAGCACCGCACCTTGGGCAGCATCACGCAGGCCGGGCTGGTGAACAACCTGAACGACGGCATGCTCTGGGGCCTCCTGCCCGTGCTGTTGCTGAATGAAGGGCTCGACCAGGGGCGCATCGGCCTCATTGCTGCCGTGTATCCGGCCGTATGGGGCATCGGGCAGCTCTTCACCGGCAAGCTCGCGGATCACATCAACCGTCGATCGCTGCTCATCATCGGCATGATGCTGCAAGGCCTCGCGATACTCGGCCTGCCCTTCGCGCATGCGCAGGGCGCGTACGTGGTGCTGAGCGCTGCCTTGGGCATTGGCACGGCGCTCGTCTACCCGACTTTCCTGGCGGTGATCGCGGCGCATACGCACCCTCAACAGCGCAGTGAAGCCGTAGGTGTGTTCCGCCTATGGCGCGACCTGGGCTATGCCATCGGTGCGCTGCTAACCGGCCTCATCGCTGATCATTTCGGTATCACGGCCTCCATCTTGGCCATCGGGAGCGTCACGGTGCTGAGCGGCATGGTGGTGTGGCTGCGCATGCCCAGCGAACGGAAATGCCTGGAGCTTGAGGACCTGATGCCGTTGCTGGGCAAGCCGAACGTCCGCGTGGTGGATGTGCGCAGCCCCGAGGAATACGCAGGCGGTCACCTGCCACAAGCGGTGAACATCCCGTTGGCCGAACTCTTGACACGCGCGCGCAATTGGTCGCCGAAGGAGCGCATCATCACGGTGTGTGCGAAAGGCGGAGGCCGCAGCGCGCAGGCCGCGCAGGTGCTTCGCGATGTAGGCTTCAGCAGAACGTGGTGGCTCTGCGGTGGAACCTTGGGTTGGCGTTGACCTAAGTTTCGGCTGGCGCCGAATGCGATCACTCCTTCACGAAACGCGCCAATGAACGCCCCGCGGCAGTTGTGACCGTGATCGTGTAGAGCCCCGCTTCCAGTCCACTCACCGCGATGGTCTGTTCACTTCCATTCCACCGTCCGCTGCGCACCAGGCGACCTTGTGCATCGTGTATGAGCCATTGGCCCGGGCCGGCATCGCCCATTTTTAGACGCAGTTCCACGCCGGTCGGGTTCGGGGAAAGCTGAGGACCCGTGGCATCGGGCATCGCGGATAGTCCCGTGCTGAATTCGGCCGTCACCGTGGCCGTGTTCGTTCGGATGGGCGGGTTCACGTCGAAGTAGATGTCCGCCTTGTTCGTAATGACCGTTCCTGCCATGATCCCGGCCTGTGGCGATATCGTGAATGAGAAGGCACCCTGACTGCCCACCAGGTCACTTGTGCTGTCGGGCAGCATGATATCAGGGAAGTCGATGATGAGGATGGAGTCGCTTTCAAGCCGCGCCTCGAAGTCATGGCTGGCACCCAAGAGGCGCAGGCTGCCTACATCGAGCACATGGGAAAGCGTGTCCACCAAGCGTACATGCAAGGCCTCCGCGTTGCCAGTGTTCTGGAACCGTATGGTGTAGGCCAGTGCCGTGTCGGCATCGAGGAAGTAGAGCGATGCGCTCGAACGCGAGCTGGTAATCACCTGCTTGTCGTTGGGGTCATACGCGCCGACCACCGTGGTGTTCAACGTGTACACATCGTTGGTCGGGTCGCTATCGGCGGGCGAAGGCGAGAGTGTGAGCGTGGCAGCGAGGTTCGTGCCGATGAGAAGTGGATCCGGTGGCACTTGCAGCGTCACTGCGATGTTCATCTGTCCGAAGGCATTGAGCGAAGGAACCGTGAACTGCAACTGTCCCGGCGTGTTCACGATGGGTGGCAAGCTGCTGCTCACGTAGCTCAGCACCGGATCGTAGTCGAGGGTGGCCGTGAATGGGCCGAAGGAGAAGGCACCATTGTTCAGCGCGCGCAGTCCGTAACCGAAGTTGAAGCCCGGCCGCGGCGTGCCGGCCCACATCAGCGCTTCCATGTCAGGGCCGTAGAGCGGGTCCAGCGCCATATCCACGGTCACCATCGGGGTGACGGCGTTGAGCGTGAAGGGTGCTGGCAGCGTGGCCGGACAGAGTGGCGCGTGGTTAGCGAGGTTTGTGATGCCCACCGTGTAGGCGCCGTATGGCATTGCCTCACTGTAATGGCCGGTGCCGTCGGTGAGCTCGTAGTGGCCGCCCGGCGCGCATTGCACCACGCGCCACGGATAGGGCACATCACTGG
>JAGQVR010000007.1:20896-30687 GCA_020437875.1 Flavobacteriales bacterium | reverse complement strand
GATCTGTTCGGGCGTATCGTACATCACGCCGTTCGGCGCCGTGGTCCATTGGTCGTCGGTCGGAGTGGCGCTGTGGCATTGCACGCAGCGGGCTTGTATCACGGCATTGGCTTCATCAAAGCTCGTCGGTATGGCGGCATCCATGGTGTCCTCGAAGGCGGGTGAGATCACAAAGCTCATTACCACCAGCGATACCACACTTCCAGCCAGCCAGATCGGCTTGTTCTCTCCTCGGTCCAGCAGGTTCCAGTAGTGTTTGATGCCCGCGCTAGCCACGATCATCACCATCAGGATGATCCAGTTCGCGCTGTGGCCAAAGGTGCTGGGGAAGTGGTTGCTGATCATGATGAAGACCACCGGTAGCGTGAAGTAGTTGTTGTGCAACGAGCGCTGACCAGCCTTCTTGCCCAGCGACGCATCCAACGGCTGACCGGTCTTCGCAGCGCGTACCAAAGCCTTCTGGCTGGGGATGATGGTGAAGAAGACGTTGCCCACCATGATCGTCCCGATGACCGCACCGACATGGATGAAGGCTGCGCGTCCGCTAAGCAGGTGTGTGAGGGCGTAGCAGATCACCGTCAGGATCACCGTGCCCACCAGCGCGAACCAGCCCTGCTTCAAGATCAGCTTCGAGCGGCACATCATGTCGTAGATCACATAACCGAGCACCAGCGAACCCACTCCGATCGCGATGGCAGCTGGGGTGGAGATGTCCGCCACGGTGGGGTCGATCATGAAGGCTTTCGCATCCGCGTAGTAGACCAGGAAGAGCAGCGCGAACCCGCTGAGCCAGGTGAAGTAGGCCTCGTACTTGAACCAGTGCAGGTCGGTGGGGATCACCTTCGGCGCCACCTTGTACTTCTCCAGGTAGTAGAAGCCGCCGCCATGGATCGCCCAGAGGTTGCCGGCAAGCTCGTCGCGCAGGCCGTGCGTGCGGTTGAGGTTGTTCTCCAGGAAGATGAAATAGAACGAGGCCCCGATCCACATGATGCCAGCGATCACGTGGGTCCAGCGCACAGCCAGGTTGAGCCACTCCATCACGTAACCGTACATCGGCGTACCTACGACCGCGACGTAAGTGAGGTAGCCGCCCAGGACGAGAAGGCCGAAGAACTTGGCGGTCTGGTGCCCGGCGATGGCGGTGGAACGGGCTTCCTCCAGGTCGAAGCGGGCGGCGGCGGAAAGCCCATCATCCGATAAGGTGGCCCTCAACCTGGTCGCCAGCGCGCGGAACCACAGGAACAAGCCCAGTAGGAGCCCACAGAACAGCACCGCCGGCCAGAGCATGGGACTCTGCACGAGCTTGCTGATGAAGGATACCTCGGCCGACATTCCCACGAAGATGCGCCATTCCGTTCCTTCGCGGAACAGGGCGCGCTCAGTGCTCTTTGAACAAGGGCAACGTGAACAACCAACGCGACTTCTGGCTGAAGGTGCAGGCCAAGGTGCAGCAAGGCGATCCGCTGGCCATCCTCTGCGTTGTGGAGAGCATCGGTAGCAGCCCGGGTCGGGCCGGTTTCAAGTTGGGCGTGGCCTATGGAAGCGAGGTATTCGGCACGATCGGGGGCGGCATCATGGAGAAGAAACTCGTGGACCTCACGTACGACCTCTTCGATCGAGAAGGCAGCTTTCCCCACCTCAAACGACAGATACACCAAGCGGAACTGGGACAGGATCGTTCCGGCATGATCTGTTCCGGGGAACAGACCGTTGCCTATTTCTTCCTGTTCGGAAAGGAAGCTGGTGCTCTTGTCAGGAGTATCCTGCAGGCCTTCGAGGGGCGGGAAGGTGCCTGCGAGATCGAGTATGGCTCCGCGGGGATGCGTGTCGTTCCAACCGGGACACGCCGAACCCTGGACGAAGGCGAGTGGGCCTATTACGAGGTACTGCGTGATCGGCCACGCATCGCCATCGTCGGCGCAGGACATGTCTCCCTCGCGCTATCCCGACAGATGGACCTGCTCGGTTTCCACGTTGCCATATATGATGACCGGAAAGGCCTGCACACCTGGCATGCCAATTCCCACGCCAAGGAGAAGCACTTCGTGGACTACGCAGAGATGTCCACTCACCTGCCTGGCGATCCAGAGCTCTACGTGGTGATCGCCTCGGTGGGCTACCGCACGGACGACCTCATCCTGCGCCAGCTGATCCGCAACCGCTACAAGTACCTCGGCATGCTTGGCAGCGCGGAGAAGGTGCGTGTGATGTTCGATGCGATGCGGAAGAACGGCTTCACGGAGGAAGAGATCGGACAGGTGCAAGCCCCGATCGGCCTGCCCATTCACAGCCGCACACCTGAAGAGATCGCCGTTAGCATCGCTGCTAAGATCATTGGGGTGAGGAACGGTTGACAAAAAGAAACCCGGCACATGGCCGGGCTCCTTCGTTCCATCAAATGTGGATCAAACGTCCAGCTTCGCGTACACCGCATTCTTCTCGATGAAATCACGACGTGGTGGTACTTCATCGCCCATCAACATGCTGAAGATGCGATCGGCCTCGGCGCCGTTCTCGATGGTCACCTGGCGAAGGGTGCGGCGGCTGGGGTCCATGGTGGTCTCCCAAAGCTGCTCGGCGTTCATCTCTCCCAGACCCTTGTAGCGCTGCACGTTGATGCTGGCGTCCTTGTTCGCGCCTTTCATGCGCTCGATCACGGCATCGCGTTCCGCTTCGTTCCAGCAGTACACCTGCTCCTTGCCCTTCTTCACCAGGTACAGCGGCGGTGTGGCGATGTAGAGGTAGCCGTTCTCGATCAGCTGCTGCATGTGCCTGAAGAAGAAGGTCATGATCAGCGTCTGGATATGGCTGCCGTCCACGTCGGCATCGCACATGATGATGACCTTGTGGTAGCGCAGTTTCGAGAGGTTCAGCGCCTTGCTGTCGTCCTCGGTTCCGATGGTGACACCCAAGGCCGTGTAGATGTTCCGGATCTCCTCGTTGTCGAGGATCTTGTGCTGCATGGCCTTCTCCACGTTCAGGATCTTGCCCCGCAGCGGCAGGATGGCCTGGAACTCCCGGTTGCGGCCCTGCTTGGCCGTTCCACCGGCGGAATCACCCTCCACCATGAAGAGCTCACTGGCACTGGCATCCTTGCTCTGGCAGTCGGCCAGCTTGCCGGGCAGCCCACCACCGGAGAATGCGCCCTTGCGCTGCACCATCTCACGGGCCTTCTTGGCGGCATGGCGGGCCGTGGCGGCCAGGATCACCTTGTCAACGATGGACTTGGCGTCCTTCGGATGTTCCTCGAGGTAGTTCTCGAGCATCTCGCTCACCGCCACGTTCACCGCGCCGCTCACCTCGTTGTTACCGAGCTTGGTCTTGGTCTGTCCCTCGAACTGCGGTTCGGCCACCTTTACACTGATCACGGCCGTGAGGCCTTCGCGGAAGTCGTCGCCGCTGATCTCGAACTTCAGCTTATTCGTGGCACCACTGGCATCGGCGTATTTCTTCAGCGTTCGGGTGAGGCCGCTGCGGAAACCGGCCAGGTGCGTGCCGCCCTCATGCGTGTTGATGTTGTTCACGTACGAGTGCAGGTTCTCGTTGTACGAGTCGTTGTAGACCATCGCGATCTCCACCGGGATGCCCTGCTTCTCCCCTTCCATGTGGATCACGTCCTCGATCAAGGGGACGCGGGTGCCATCAAGGTATTTCACGAACTCGGGCAGGCCGTGCTCACTGAAGAAGGTCTCGGTTACAAAGCTGCCGTCCTCCGTCGTCCTGCGTTCATCGATCAGGGTGAGTCGGATACCCTTGTTCAAGAAGGCCAGTTCACGGAGGCGTGCGGCCAGCGTGTCGAAGTTGTACTCGCTGACCTGGAAGATGGTCAGGTCGGGCTGAAAGGTCACGATGGTACCGCGGTAGTCCGTAGCACCGATCTCGCGGACACTGTACAGAGGCTTACCCGCACTGTACTCCTGCTCGTACTTCTTGCCACCACGATGGACCTCGGCACGCAGCAGGCTGCTCAGCGCATTCACGCAGCTCACCCCAACGCCGTGCAGACCGCCGGAGACCTTGTAGCTGTCCTTGTCGAACTTGCCACCGGCGTGAAGAACGGTCATCACCACTTCCAGTGCGCTACGGCCCTCCTTGGCGTGCATGTCCACGGGGATGCCACGGCCATTGTCCTTCACCCGGATACCGTTCGTGGGCGTGATGCTCACTTCGACCGTATCGCAATGGCCGGCGAGGGCCTCGTCGATGGAGTTATCCACCACCTCGTACACCAGGTGGTGCAGGCCCTTCACCCCGATATCGCCGATGTACATGGCCGGGCGCTTCCGCACCGCCTCGAGGCCTTCGAGCACCTGGATGCTGTCGGCCGAATAGCTCGCCGCCGCTTTCTTCTTCTCGCTCATTTCAACTGCTGTCTCAGACATGGTTCCTATGGGTTCTCCCGCCCCGTTCGGAGGGGTTCGCGAAGTTACCACGGAACGGCCTGTCTTCCAGCGCGTTTTCCCAACATCCGCGCGGGTTTTGTTGATAATTAACGCCTTCCGGATTTGCTTATCCCGGTACCGCTTTCCCACCCAGCGGAATGGCCTTTCCCCGAGGGCTTGCGCTCGGCGATGTATGGTCCTTGCTACAGGATGCCCAGCGCCCTCAGAACGAGTAGGTCGCCCCGCCCATCAGCAGCCCGCGCTGCACCGGGTAGCGGTACCAGCGCTCGTACTTGCTGGCGCTCAGGTTGCTCATGTCCAGGAACACGCTTAGGCGTTTGGTGTAGCGGTACTCCAGCCCAAGATGCAGGTCCAAGTAACCGTCCAGGTCCCTGGTCACGGGCGGTATGGGCAAAGCCTGGCTCGGGTCGGTCGGATCCTCGTAGTAACCGGCTTTCCGGGCGCCGAGGAACTGAGCCTCCAGCGTGGCGATGAGCTTGTTTTGGAGGCTGTACGTGGCCCCGAGCGCCAGTTGGTAGGGCGGCAGGTTCCACGCTTCCAATTCGGCGTCGGTGTCGTATTGGGTGATGTCGATCCGCCCGTGGAAACGGACGACCTCATCCATCCGGTAGCTTACTTCCCCGCTCAGGTTGAAGCTGCCCACGCGGTCATAGACCACGGCCATCTGGTCCCCGTAGACCCCGACCCCGTTCGGTGCAGAGACGAACAGTGGCCGGTTCTCCGTGGCACTGATGCTGGCTCGCACGTCGAAGCCCACACGGCTGCTGAAGTTCCCTCGCAGGCCCCCGTACACATCGTACAATTTGCTGCTGTTCAGCAGCGCCGGACGCGCGATCAGCCAGGGGTTCTCCCGCGTGAGGCTGCGGAAGCTGTTCCGGCGTCGTTCGCCCTCGATGCCCAGGTAGGGCACCAGGATATCATCGAACAGGCTGTAGCTGGCATAAGCGTTCGGGAAGAAGTGGAAGGAGGTCTTCCCCTGCGCATCCACGTACAATCCGGCACCGATGCGCACGAAGTACTTGTCGCCCTGGCGTGTGATCGAGGGTGTGAGCCCGATGAGCGTCCCATTGGTCCGCAGGTCGCCGAGGCTGGCACTGCGCACCTCGCCGAAGAGGCCGTTCCGTTGTTCACCGCGGTACGCGTTGTTATCGATGAGGATGCCCAGCCCCAGCCGATCCCCCTGCTCCGCCTTGCTGAGGTCGGCCGTAAGGCGCATGTTGGTCTCGCGGCTGCCGCTGAGGTTGCTGTAGGCATGCACCTCGAGCCCCACATCGTGCGCGATCAAGGTGCTGTCCTTGTAGAGGCTGCGTATGCGCGCCGCGAAGCCGATGTCGTTGTAGTACTGCTTGAGGTCGTCATCAGCAGCGGGCAGCGCATCCTGAAGTGCGCGCACACTATCCGTATCGGCGTAACCATAATAGTTCACGCGGCGGCGGTCGTACATCAGCCGGCCACCCACCTCGTGGTTCTGTATGTACTGGTTGTAATAGCCATCCACGTTGTTGTAGCTGTAACGGCTCGGTCCCACATCGTTCAACCCGCCCGCACTGCTCAGGTGCTTCACATGAAGGCCCCAGGCGTTGTCGCGCGATCGGGCCTGGTCGTAATACAATTCGCCGAGTGGCGTGGTGTACAGGCCGAATCCACCTTTCACGTAGCCCTTGTAGAGCTTCTGTTGGGGCTGTACCACGTTCAGGCGCGCGGCCGACAGGCTGTCCACCTTGGCGGGGATGCTCGCCTTCACGGGCAGCACATCGAAGTTCACTTGTCGATCAGGCAGGATCGTGTCGATCGGCTCGGGTCGGAGGTCCTTCTTCTGGGCGTCGGCGATGGTCGGGTTGAAGATCCCCTGGATCACATACTCCCCGCCCTGACCATGCGCGACCAGGGCACCGGTGATCAGCGCCGTCAGCAGCAACGTTCGGATGGTCATCGCGTTCATTCTTCGTCGGTATTATCGGTGCCCGGCATGGGGATCACCACTTCTTCGCGTGGTGCCGGTGTGGTCTGTTGCAACTCGCTGGCATTGATGATGGCCAGACGTTCACGCGCCTGGGCCACGAGCTCCAGCTCCGTGCTGTTATCGATCACACCCTGCAGCGCGGCCTTCGCCTGGAAGCGGTCGTCCATCTTCACATAGGCGTCGGCCAGGAGGATGAAGGCCTTCGCCTTCCAATGCTCGTAGGACGGGTACTTCTTCACCAGGTCGAAGACCTCCTTCTCGGTATCGGCGTACTTCTGTTGGAGGTAGCGTACATAACCCATGTGGTACTTGGCCTCCGCACCGAGCGCATTGGTACTGCTGCCGGCCACAGCCTTGTAGCGGGTGAAGGCACCATCGAGGTCGTCACGGTCCAACAGGTCCTTCGCAACGGCCAGTCCGGCTTCCGCCTTCAGGTCGGCCGTGGCATCGCTGTTGGCGGCAACGCGCGCTGCGACCTTCGCGGCATCAGCGGAGCGACCGAGCTCCTTCAGGCAGCGCATCTGCCCCACCTGCGCCGCCAGACGGTTCTGCGGGAAGCTGGCCATCGGCTCGAGTTGCGCGAAGTACTCCAGGGCGCCCTCCCATCGCTTCTCGCGATAGAGGATGTCGCTGGCTCCGAACAATGCGCTCTCCAAGAACGGGGTCGCATCCGCCTGCACCGTGGCTTCCAGGTCCGGAAGCGCCTGTTCATAGCGTCCCTCGCGGTAGAGGCAGTCGCCGCGGTAGAACCGTGCGTTCACCGCGAAGGCACCACGCGGATACTTGTCGAGGTAATCACCGAAGGCACCGATGGCCTGGGTACACTTGCCATCGAGGTATAGCGTTTCCGCGCTGCGGTAGTACTTCTCGTCCAGATCAAGCGTGCTGGGGTCCACGAAGCCGAGCGAACGCACATAGGCCTCGTACTCGGCCATGCGCCCCTGTTCCACATGGATGTTCTCCAGAGCGGCCAATGCTTCCCTGGAGCCATCCACCGTGGGATACTTGCCCACCACCTCCTTCAGCTGGGCGATCGCCTGGTCCACGTTCCCGCGCCGCTTCTGGATCTCGGCGGCCTGCAGCATGCTCTTCCGCGCATGCGGACTGTTCGGGTGCTGCTTGATCACCTGGTCGTAATAGCTGAAGGCCGCGTCGTCGTTGTCCAGGGCCACGTAGGTCTCACCCAGCTGGAACTTGGCATCGGCGGCATAGCGCGAGTCGGGCTGGGCGCTCAGCAGGTTCTTCAACGTCGCGATCTTCTCGTTGAACTGCCGGTCGAGGCCCTGGCACACGCCCTTCTGGTAGAGCGCATAGTCACGGTCGTCCGTGCCAGCCTTCACGGCATCGTCATACCAGCGCACGGCCTGGGCGTTGTCCTTGGTCACGAAGTAGCAATCGCCGATGCGCACCATGGCATCAGCACGCTGGGGTGTGGCCTTCTTCTCCGCAGCCACGTATCGCCGGAAGGCGGTCGCCGCCTCGCCGTACTGCTTCATCTTGAAGTAGGTGTAGCCCATGCCGTAGCCGGCCTGCTCGTACAGTTCGGTGGCATAGGCTCCGGGCGAGTTCCGCAGGTCGTCATACTTGCGGAGGGCGGCGCTCAGATCGCCCTGCCCGTAGTAGGATTCGGCCATCCAGAAGTGCGCCTTGGCGTTCACACCCTGGTTCACCGGGTACTTCAGCGCCTTCTCGAAGAAGAGCGCGGCATCACGGTACATGCGCCCCTCGTAGAGTTCCACACCGCGGTCGAAGGCGAGCTTCTGGTAGGCCTCCTTCAGCCGCAGGTCCTTCTCCTGGATCTCGTCCAAGGAGGCCAGCGCTGCCTCGTAGTTCTTCGTCTTCAGGTATACGTTCAGCAGGAACTCGTACGCTTCATTGCGGCGTGGTGTGTTCGGATAGGTCTTCAGGTAGTTCCGCAGTGCGTTGATGGCCTCGTGATAGGGATCGAGGCTGAGCTCGTAGGCCAGCTTGGCGTAGTTGAAGAGCGCGTCCTCGGTCACCTTCGGGTCCTTGCCGATGTCGTAGGCCTTCTTGAACGCCGTGCGCGCGTAGTTCTTCTCTTTCAGCTTCAGGTAGCAGTCGGCCATGTGGTAGGTGGCCAGCTGGGCGAGGCTGTCGTTGGCGTTCGCCACCAGATTGAACTGGTCCAGGGCCTTCTTGCAGTCACCGGCCTTCATGTAGGTGTAGCCGAGGATGTAGCGGTCCTCCCGCGCCACACCGACCCGTTGCGCGCTCTTCTCCAGGTAGGGCAGCGCCTCTGCATACTTCCCGCTGCGGTAGTTGGCTTCACCAGCCAGTCGATTGATCTCCGTCTCGCGCTTCACGCCATCGGCATCGCTCAACAGCGGCTGTACGTAACCGTTCAGCTCGTCGTATTTGCCCTGCATGAAGAGGAGTTCGGCGATGTAGATGGGCACGACCTTCCCGAAGTTCTCGTCGTTCTCCAGCTTCCGGAAACCGGTGAGCGCGGTCTCGTGGTTACCCCGTTCGTAGTTGATGTGCGAGGCGTAATAGGTCGCCGGCACCGCATACGGCCCCGTACCGTTCTGCACCTCGGCGAACTCCACAAGGGCCAGGTCGGGTTGATCGGATTGGAAATAGGCGTATCCGCGCTTGAAGCGGTACTCCTCCAGTTCGGCCGGCGACAGGGCGAAACGGTCCACCTTCTCGCTCCAGAGCAGCGACTCCTTCCACTTGCGCTGGGCGAAGGTGTGCTTGAAGAGCTCGAGCTTCACCGTGCCCACGTGCAGGTCATCGGGGTGGTCCTGCATGAAGCTGTGCAGACGGTACCCGGCATCATCGTGGAAAAGGCGCACGGCACAGATGGCGCTGTAGAACTCGGCCTCCACGCGGTCCGGATCGTGGTCGTCGGTGATGCGGTCCACCACGCGCTCGAGTTCGTACTGGGCGGCGCCGTACTTCGCCTTGTCGAACAGTTCCAAGGCGTGCACCAGGTCGGCGTTGCGGTGCTCGTAGTGCGCGGGCCGCTGGGCCAGTGCGGGGACGGCCAATAGGATCATGGCCGCGTACAGGGTCGCACGGGACCTGGCAGCTGGGAAGGGCTTCATCTGGCGATCAAAGTTCAAGGGGTGCGCAGCGGGGATCCAGTGACTGATCGGGCACTTTTCCACGCGCGCGTGTTCACGTTCCGGCGATCGACCAACAAGGGCATCCTCACCGATAACGGCAACCTTCGTTCCGAAATTTTGACCTTTGGCACCTCCATGAGCGACAGCCCCATCATCCTGCTGCACGGTGTGCGGATCTTCCAGCGCGAGAACCTCATCCTGAACAACGTGGACTTCTCGGTGTACAAGGGCGAGTTCCTCTACCTGATCGGGCGCACGGGCAGCGGCAAGAGCAGTTTGATGCGCACGCTATACGGCGATCTGCCCCTGAAGGAGGGCGAAGGGCATTGCTGCGGT
>JAGQVR010000007.1:0-20797 GCA_020437875.1 Flavobacteriales bacterium | reverse complement strand
ATCGTGTTCCAGGATTTCCAGCTACTCACCGACCGCAGTGTGAACGACAACCTGCTCTTCGTGCTGAAGGCCACCGGCTGGAGCGACGCGAAGCGCATGGACGAGCGCATCCAGCAGGTGCTGGAGAAGGTGGGCCTCGCGACCAAGGGCTACAAGATGCCGCACGAACTGAGCGGTGGGGAGCAACAGCGGGTGAGCATCGCGCGTGCATTGCTCAACGACCCCGAGCTGATCCTTGCCGACGAACCCACGGGCAACCTCGACCCCGAGACCACGGGCGAGATCCTGGACCTGCTCTTCGAGATCAGCCGTAGCGGCCGCAGCGTGATCATGGCCACGCATGACTACACGCACATGAAGAAGTTCAATACGCGTGTGGTGCGCTGCGAGGATTCGAAGCTGTTGGAGCTGAGCGCTGCTGCAGCGAACTAGTTCACATCAGCCGAAGGATCCGCTCCGCGTTCCGCCGGTTGCTGAAGCGCTCTTCCAGCACTTCCACGCGCCTCTCGATCGCCTGTCCGTTCGCCGGCGTGCCCATGCAGGCCAGGATGCTCGTATGCATGGCCTCCGCGCTGTCATGCACATGGCAGAGCTCCGCCAATCCGGTGCCTTCCACCATGGGGGTGTTGCACACCACATGCCGGCCGGTGTATAGGCAGAGTAGCAGCTTCAACTTGATGCCGGTGGCCTGGAAGGTCGGCAGCACGTTCACCTGGGCCTGCCGCACCAGTTCGTGGATCTCGGCGGTGTCCACGTTCTCGCGCAGTTGCACGTTGGGTGCCTTCTCTACTTCGCGCTTCAATTCCTTGCTGGCATTGCTGCCCGCGATCACCAGCTTCACCGGCGAGTTCTTGAAGACCTTCTGTACCAGGAATAGCGCGGCCTGGTCGTTCTCCGCCACGCCCAATGCACCATGGTAGAAGGCGAAGTCGCCCATGCCATCGGCCGCCTCCACCTTGTCGCAGGCATGGAAGGCCGGGATGTGCGCCACGTGCTTGAAATGACCGGCGAAGTAGGCCTGGTCCTTGGGGCTGATGGCCAGGATATGGTCCGCCTCGCTCAACACCGGTTCGAAGCGCTGGAGCTTCCGCGCTTCGTTGATGAAGTAGGTGCGCCGGAACGCATTGCCCTCCGCCGTGGCCAACGCCATGTAATAGTCGTGCTCCACGTTGTGGGCACGAACCAACCGCTTGCGGCCGTGCAGTCGTGGGTCGCCCAGGTTGTAACAGCTGTGCAACCCTTCGAAGAGGATGGGATGGTCGTCCTTCAGCAACCGGGCTGCGAGCGCATCGCTCCGCCGGCTCACCACTACGTAGGGCAACGAATTCAACAGCTGATGCTTGCCCGTATGCCGCTCATAGTAATGCACAGAAGAGCAGAAGCGTTCAAGGTCCTTCGAGCGCCCCCGCCCATACTCGAAACAGTGCAGATGCACCTTCGCTCCCACCTCTGCCAGGGCCTTCGCCTTGAAGTAGACATCGATCACGCCACCGTAATCCGGCGGGGCGGGCACATCGAAGCTGATGATATGCAGGTGTCGTTCACCCAAGTCGTTGGAAGACGGCCTTCAGCGCGTCCTGCTCGCGGGTACCGTCCAGCGAAGCGGCCGCGAAAATAGCATTCCGCCGCAGGGCTTCGCGGCCTGCCGGATCAGCCTGCAGGGCCTTGACCGCCTGTACGATCACGTCCGGTCCCACCCGGTCGATCACCACGCCCGCCTCGTACTTCCGGACGATCCCGGCCACTTCGGGCAGATCGCTCACCAGCACGGGGATGGAGGCGCGGAAGTAGTCGAACAGCTTGTTGGGTAGGCTGAAGCGGTAGTTCAGATTGGTGTCCTTGTCCAGCGACAGACCCAGGTCCGCGTGGCGCGTGTACTGCATCATGCGCTCGTAGGGCATCCTACCGATGAGCCGCACGCGATCGGCCAGGTCGTGCTCCTCCACCATCCGCTCCAGTACAGGCCAGGCATCGCCCCCACCGATGATCAGCAGGAGCGCATCGGGCAGTTCCTTCATGGCCAACACGGCCTCCTCCCCACCCCGCTGCACGTTGATGCCGCTGCCTTGCAGGATCAGGATGAAGCGACCTTCGGGAAGACCGAGTTCCTGGCGGCTCGGAAGTGGCCCGAGTTCCCGTGGCATGGGGATATTGCGCACCACCGCGAGTTCCTTGCCGTAGCGCTCCTGATAAGCCCGCGCGATGCTGTCGTTCACCGTGATGATGTGCTTGAGCTTCGGGAATATCCAGCGCTCGATGGCCAGCCAGGTGCGGCGGATGCGCGGCCGCTCCACCAGCTCAGGCACCTCGGTGAAGAACTCATGGCTGTCGTAGACCAGTTGCTTCTGACGGACCTTGGCGGCGAGGTGGCAGGCCAGCAGCGTATCCAGGTCGTTCGCAACCACCAACTTGAACCGGGCGAAGAGCAGCAGCAGGAAGAGCCGCTTGTTGTACTCCGCATAGAACAGCGGTCCCTTGCGGAAGATCAGCCGCATCCGCTTGGTGGCATATGGTCGGTCCAGCGGTAGTGATCCGGGCAGGTGGCGTCCCACCAGCAATACCTCGTAACCCAGTTCGCGCAGCACCATGCAGGTCCGGTGGACCCGGTTGTCGGTGCTCAGGTCGTTGGTGACGGCGACGATGGCGCGGGGCATGGACTGTCACCGAAAGGCTGTGCACAAGCCATGCGGCGCTCGCCCAAAGTAACGGGTGGCGGTCCAGTAAACTTGCCCCTGTTCCCATGGCCATGCAGCAGCACGCCGACCTCACATCCCTCAACACCTTCGGTATCGCGGCCAAGGCTGATCGGCTGGCCCGCTTCGATTCGGTGGATGGCCTGCGCGAACTGCTCAGCACACCAGCGGTGAGCCAGGCACCCGTCCTGATCCTCGGCGGGGGCAGCAACATCCTCTTCACCCACGACTTCCAGGGTACCGTGCTATTGAACGAGCTGCCTGGCATCGCCGTGGTGCAGGAGGATGCGGACCATGTGTGGGTGAAGGCCGGCGCCGGCGTGGTCTGGCATGCGTTCGTGCTTGAATGTGTGGCACAGGGCTGGGGCGGCGTGGAGAACCTCTCCCTGATCCCTGGCAAGGTGGGAGCGGCGCCCATGCAGAACATCGGCGCCTACGGCGTGGAGATCAAGGACAACTTCAGCTCCCTCGAGGCCTTGGACCGCAGCAGCGGAAAGGTCTTCACGTTCAACAAGGAGGCATGTCGTTTCGGCTACCGCGAGAGCTACTTCAAGCGCGCGGGCAAGGACCGCTACGTGATCCTCTCGGTCACCTTCCGGTTGAACAAGAAGCCGGTGCTCAACACCAGCTACGGCAACATCCAGCAGGAACTCGACCGAATGGGGATCACCGACCCGACGATCAGGGACGTGAGCGATGCCGTGATCGCCATCCGCCGAAGCAAGTTGCCCGACCCGGCCGTGCTGGGGAATGCGGGCAGCTTCTTCAAGAACCCGGTGGTACCGGAGGCACTGGCCGATCGGATCCGTGCGGAGCATCCCGATCTGGTCGCCTACCCGGCCGGTCCCGGCATGATGAAGCTGGCGGCCGGCTGGCTGATCGAGCGCGCCGGCTTGAAGGGGTATTCACGCGGAACACATGCCGTGCATGACAAACAGGCGCTGGTGCTCGTGAACCGCGGTGGTGCCACAGGCAGCGAGGTGTTCGAACTGAGCGCACACGTGCTCAAGACTGTCCAAGAGCGCTTCGGCGTGGAGCTGGAGCGCGAGGTGAACATCCTTTAGCCTTCCCCGTTCGCGGGTCATACTTGCCCGGAAAGGCTGGTGATCCTTGAGCGGATCGCCGAAATTCGCCATCGATGTCGGCACGCACCTTCGTCCCTTCGCTCTTGGTGGCTTTCATCGTGGTCCTCGCTGCTTGTCGCAAGGACCCGAGCATGCCGAACGAGGATCTTGGCCCCACTCCGCTCAGCTTGTCATACCCGGCATGGGCTGATGATGGCGTGTACCCCCTGAACCTTCCGGGCAATAATCCGCTCACCGTGGAGGGTGTCGCGCTCGGTCGCAAGCTCTTCTACGAAAAGGCACTGTCCAACGACTTCACGATGTCGTGCGCCACCTGCCATCAACAGGAGCACGCCTTCAGCGATCCGCGGCAGTTCTCCATCGGTACGGATGGCAGCGTGGGACGCCGGAACAGCATGACGGTGCAGAACCTGGCCTGGGACCATGTCTTCTTCTGGGATGGTCGGGCGTCATCGTTGGAGGACCAGGCCTTTCGCCCCGTGCGCGATCCAGGTGAGATGCGGAACACCTGGCCAGTGGTGGTGGAACGCCTGCAAGCACATCCTGCGTATCCGGCCCTGTTCAAGACCGTCTTCGGCACCGACGTCATCGACAGCGTGAAGGTGGTGATGGCGATCGCCCAGTTCGAACGCACCTTGCTCTCCTTCGACTCACCCTTCGATCGATACATGCAGAACGGTGACCTGGGGGCGCTGACGGAACAGCAGGTGCGCGGCATGGAGCTCTTCTTCGGCGATGCGCATTGCAATGACTGCCACCTCGGACCCCGCTTCAACGACCACAACCTGCAGAACATCGGGCTGGGCCGCCATGAGCCGGATATCGGACTGATGGAGGTGACCGGGCTCGAAGAGGATCGAGGCCGTTTCAAGAACGTCGGACTTCGGAACGTGGCAGTGACCGGGCCATACATGCATGACGGGCGCTTCGCCACCCTGGAGGAGGTGCTCGACTTCTACGCCGACAATGTCGATCTGGCCACCCCGAACCTGGACAGCCACATGTTCGGCTGGACACTCGGGCTCGTGGACCTGGACGCCGCAGAGCGTGCCGATCTGGTGGCCTTCCTGCACGCCCTCACGGATGAGCGCTTCCTGACGAACCCGGCGTTCAGCGACCCGAACTGACCGTGCTCATCGGTCGTGGACTCACCTGCATCTGCGCTGTTGCGGTCCTTTGGTCGACCGGATGTGATCAGCGGCGGCCCATCGCGGTCGCCTCATCCAATGGCCCCGCTCCGGCCAGCCTGTCCTATCCGGAATGGGCCGTGACCGAAGAACATGCCCCGATCCTTCCCTATGACAACCCGCTCACCACGGAAGGCATCGCGCTGGGGCGTCGCTTGTTCTACGAGAAGGCCTTGTCTCGTGATGGCGATATCGCGTGCAGCAGCTGCCATGTGCAGCAACATGCGTTCAGCGATCCACGGCGCTATTCCACAGGGGTCCGGGACCGGCAGGGATCGCGCAACGCGATGGCCTTGGTGAACCTGGCCTGGAACCACTTCTTCTTCTGGGATGCCCGGGGCCTGACGTTGGAGTTGCAGGCTTTCGAGCCGGTCCGTGATCATCGTGAACAGTTCAATGAATGGTCCGAAGTGGTCCAGCGCTTGAAGGAGCAGCCGGACTACGAGGAACACTTCCAACGCGCCTTCGGTACCATGGACTTCGACAGCCTGCACGTCGTATACGCCCTGGCCCAGTTCGAGCGGACCCTGACCTCCTTCGACTCGCCGTTCGACCGCTTCCATTACGGTTGCGACTCCACGGCCCTCACAGCAGCGCAGGTCCGCGGGAAGGACCTCTTCTTCGGGCGCGCGCATTGCGCGGATTGCCATGGCCTGCCACTCTTCCAGGACCACGCCGTCGCGAACATCGGGCTGGACAGCTTGATCACCGATCCCGGACTGGGCGGCGTCTCGGGCAAGGCCTGGCACATGGGCCGCTTCAAGACACCCACCCTGCGGAACTGTGCGGTGAGCGCACCCTACATGCACGACGGCCGCTTCGCCACGCTGGCCGATGTGGTCGACTTCTACGCGGATGGTGTCCATCTGAACACCCCGAACTTCGACGACCACATGTATGCATGGAAGCTCGGAGTGGTGCACCTCGACCATGAGGACCGCAAGGATCTCGTCCAATTCCTCGAAGCGCTCACGGACACCACTTTCCTCGCCGAACCGGCATTCGGTCCACCGCTGGATTGAACCGGATCGCCATCTTCGCCCTACAACCGAACCTTATGAACCGACCCGCGGCCCTTCTACTCGCCTTCGTGCTCCCGTTCTTCGTTGTTGCGCAGCAGGCGCTCACGCTGCGCGATGCCATCCTCAAGGCGGGCACCGATCTGGCACCGGAACGCTTGAAAGGACTGCAGTGGGTCGAGGGTTCACCAACGTACAGTTACGTGAAGGAGGACCGTCTCATGCGTGGCACTCTGGGCAAGAGCATGGACCTTCCCATCATCGACCTGGCCACGCTCAATGCGGCCATCGCGGACACCGTCAAACTGAAGGCCATCCCGCCCATTACCTGGCTCGACCCCGAGCGTTTCCGTTTCTGGCACAACAGCCGTTACCACGTACATACCCTCGAAAGCCGCACCACCACGACCACGGAGTTGCCGGAGGATGCCACCAACGAGGACATCCACCCGAAGACAGGTGCGATCGCATTCACCGTGGACAATGACCTGTACGTGCTGGAGGAGGGGAAGAAGGGTCCCACCCGGATCACCTCGGACGGATCGGACGGCATCGTGAACGGGCAGAGCGTGCACCGGCAGGAATACGGGATCACCCAGGGCACCTTCTGGTCCCCGACCGGTGACAAGCTCGCCTTCTACCGGATGGATGAACGCATGGTGACGCCCTACCACCTGGAGGACATCAGCACGCGTCCGAGCACCTTCGACAAGATCCGTTACCCGATGGCCGGTGACAGCAGCCATGTGGTGACCGTCGGCGTGTTCGATCTCGGCAGCGGCAGGACGACCTTCCTGCGCACTGGTATGCCAGCGGACCAATACCTGACCAACATCGGTTGGAGCGCCGATGGAGACTTCGTGCACGTGGTGCATCTGGACCGTGCGACGGAGCACCTGCGCCTGGTGCGCTACGACCCGAACACCGGAAATGAGAAGGCCACGCTGCTCGCGGAGACCGACTCCGTCTACCTCGAACCGCAGCACCCGGCCCACTTCCTGAAGACGCACAACGGGCAGTACATCTGGCAGAGCCAACGCGATGGATGGAACCACCTCTACCGTTACGACGTGGCGAACAGGGAGGTGAGGCAACTGACGAAAGGCCTTTGGTCGGTCACCGACGTGGTGGGTTGGGACCCGAAGGAGAGCTTCGTCATCGTGGAAGGTACCGCAGCGATCCAAGCCGGACGACCTTCCGGTGCGAACGAGACCCACCTCTATCGCGTGGAACTGCGTTCGGGCAAGGTGAGCCGACTGACCCAGGAGGCTGGCACGCACCACGGGCGGCTCAGCAGCGACGGCCGGACGCTCATCGACTCGTGGAGCAGCCTCAGCGTTCCCGGGCGGATCGTCCTTCGCGACAGCCGCACTGGAGCGGTGATGAAGGAGTTGCTCACGTCGAAGGATCCGCTGGCCGGATACACCGTGGGCAGCGTGGAACTGTTGACCGTTCCCGGCGAGAACGGTGACCGCCTGAACGCACGCCTCATCAAGCCGAGCTATTTCAAGGAGGAAGGGAAGTACCCGGTGCTGATCTACGTGTACAACGGCCCCCACGTGCAACTGGTGACGAACAGCTTCCTCGGAGGGGCTTCGCACTGGATGCTGGAGGCAGCGGAACGGGGCTACCTGGTCTGGACGGTCGATGGTCACGGCAGTGGCAACCGGGGCCGCGATTTCGAGCAGGTCATACACCGGCATCTGGGGGTATTGGAGGTGAAGGACCAGATGCGCGGGGTCGACTTCCTGCGGAGCCTTCCGTACGTGGACACCACGCGGATAGGCGTGCATGGCTGGAGCTTCGGGGGGCACATGACCACGGCCATGCTGACACGTCATCCGGGTGTCTTCAAAGTTGGTGTGGCTGGCGGACCGGTGATGGATTGGAGCCTGTACGAGGTGATGTACACCGAACGGTATATGGACACGCCGCAAGAGAACCCGGAAGGTTATACCGCCACGAGCATGGTCATCGGTGCGGAACGCCTGCAGGATCCACTCCTGATCATCACCGGTGGCAAGGATGATGTCGTACTACCGGAGCATTCCCTCCGCTTTTTGAAGGCCTGTGTGGACAAGGGCATCCCGGTGGACTTCTTCGAATACCCGGGCCATGGCCACAATGTGCGGGGAAGGGACCGGGTACACTTGATGAACAAGGTGCTCGACCATATTGACCGGTACCTGAATCCCTCCGCCAAGTAGGCCTCCTCGAATGACGCCCAGGGGGAACAGGATCACTTGCCAGCGGCTGTAGTTTCGCGGTCGGACCTGAAGGACAACATGCGCATGCGACCTCTCCTGCTTCTAGCCATCGTGGCAATACCCCATGGCTCCATCGCACAGACGGAGCACTTCGTTGAGGTCGGTGGCAGCACCCTCGGGCCGGTCCTTCCCTACTACGCGCCGAACATCGTCACCATCGAGATCGGCGACATCGTCACATGGACCAATGATAACGGCACCCACAATGTGGACGGCCGGCTGGACTTCTATCCGGCCAACCCGGAAGGCTTCACCAACGGGGACCCATCCAATGACGATTGGACCTATTCGCACACCTTCACCATCCCGGGCGTGTACAACTACATGTGCGGCAGCGAAGGGCACTCCGCCACGCAGACAGGTCGGATCTTCGTGCTCGAGCCGAATGCCGTAGGCGAGACCGCCGCTCCAACACCGATCAGGTTGTCCCCGGTCCCGGCAAAGGACCACCTTCTTGTGGAGACCGGTGACCGCCGCATCGAACGTTTCGAAGTGATCAGCCTGGATGGCCGCATCTTGATGACGGCCAATGCCGCCCAAGGGAAGCAGACCAGGTTGCACGTGGGTGCGCTCGCCCCGGGGAACTACCTGCTAAGGATCGTGGAAGCCCCGGAGCGGATCACCGTTCGGCGCTTCAGCAAGCAGTGATCATGGGATGCGGAGCACCCGGATGGCATTGAACGAGCCGTCCTCGCGTGCAGCCCTTACGGTGTAAGCACCCGGGGCAAGTCGTGACAGGTCCAGATCCATCGATCGTTCACCGACGGGAAGGACCGCGTCGAGCAGCAACACCACTTCCTGGCCCACCGCGTTCAAGACTGTTACACGCACACGTCCACCCTCCGGGACATTCATTCGGACCATGGAGCGGCTTGATGTCGGGTTCGGATAGGCGATGAGCGCCACACCTCCCGTCCCTGACCAGTCAGGAACCGAGGCGGTGGGATCGAAGGGCATCGCCAGCGCGGCCATGCTCGCAACGGAGAGTTTCGCCATCTTCTCGAAATAGGGCACATCGAAGTGCTGCACGCGATCGTTCTGTGTGTGGTAGTATGGGTTCCCATCACCTGTGAACTCCTCGATCATCAGCACCGCACCGTAGCCAGCTGACCAGAATGATGCATGATCGCTATACGTTGCACCGGGGTTGGTGAGCAACAGGTCGATGTCGATCTCGTAGCGCTCCAGGATGGCGAACACGGTATCGGCGATGGCCATGGAGTTCGCCACCGGCCGTGCATGCACACGGGCCTTCTTGTCCCCATTGCCATCATAAGCGATCGCGTCCATATTCACCACGCCCACGATGTCCTCGTCGTTGGCGGCCATCGCGTTCGCGTAGTGGATGCTTCCGATCTTCCCCTGCTCCTCCTGGTCCCACAGGGCGAATACGATGGTCCGTTCGAAAGGGATCCCTTGCAAGACCCGGGCGGCCTCCAGCAGTGCTGCACAACCACTGCCATCATCATCCGCTGCCGGCGCGTTGTACAGACCACCGGGAGGCATGGCATCGTAATGTGCGCACAGTACCACGATCTCCTCGGGGTGTACCGAGCCGAGCTTGGTGGCCAGCACATTGCGTCCCGTGGCGTTGAAGGCCTGTGCCTCGGTGATGTAACCGAAGGAGGCCAGCTTCAGTTCGTAGTACTGTTGCGCCAGCGCGTTACCCGCATGATCCGAGTGACGGCTGTTGATCACCACCGGACCGGATCCCAGGTCCACGGCCACCTCACCGGACATCTCCTCCACATAGGTGATCATCGAATCGATCTCCATCGCGTCGATGATCCCCTGGATCACCTCATTTTGGGCCGGCGCCGCCAGGCTCAAGGCGAGCGCGCTCAGTAGAAAGGTCTTGCGCATGGTGTGCTTGTTCCTGTTGGTCGGCAGCCTCAACGGACCACGACGACACGTTCAACGAACTGGCGCTCCGCCGTGCGGATCACGACGAGGTAGGTTCCGGCACCGGCCAGGGGAAGGGTCAGGCGCGAGCTTCGGGTCGGACGCAGTTCATGAACGAGCACACCCCGCGCATCGAACACCTGGACGCCGATCACCCGCTGATCCAACCCATCGATCCGCAGCTGGCCATCGCTTACCGGGTTCGGGAAGATCCGCACACCGAGTTCGGCCAGATCGTCGACCCCGGTGGAAACGTCGATGACCTCGGTCTCCTTCACCAGCACGGGCGTTCCATCCGCTGCCGAGTACATGTCCCGGAACAGGTCGATCTCGGGCGTGTTGTAGGCGAACATCTCCTCCATCCAACGTGGCGGTGCGCTCTGGTACCACACCCGGCTCCGCACGGTGATGGTCCCTGCGTAGCCGTTCATCGGTACATGGTAGTGGACCTTGTCGGACCCGCTGCCTTCGGCACCACCTTCGTACCGGTTGAAGTCGGTATCGGTCACCGGGACACCAGCGACCTGCACGGTGTCATAGGTGAAGTGGGTCGAAGTGAAGCCGAGCGGGGCAAGGCGGTTATCCTTCAAGGGCTCCTTGGCACGCTCAAGGACGGTGGTCTTGTTCCCGTTCACATCGGCCATCACCATCTCGTAGATCTGTGCCTGCCCTTCGTTCCGGATCACATCGTGGTGCGGCTCCCAGTCCGCGTCGTGTCCGATGACCTCGTACGTCTCATCCCATCCACCGCTGCGGAAGAGTGTGTCGCCATCGGCATCCTCCACCACCAGTTCCACGAAGGCGCGCCGCGCGGGATAACCGCTTGGGAACTTGTGGCCGGCCAGGTTCGTCAAGGTCACATCGATGAAGGCCGTATCCGATGTGCGCTGGGTCACCTCGTTCTGCAACAGCAGCGTCCGGTCCTGCAACATGCGGGTGGTGCGCGCGATGGTGCTGTCGAATTGCACCGCATCGGCCGTCAGGGATAGTTCCTGGCGGTTGGTCTTCAGCAGGTTCAGCATGAAGGTGTTCCCACCCACCAGTTCGTGCTTGCCATACGGGCTGCGCAGGTATTCCTCCGAAGCCAGGAAGTCGTAGAGCGCCGAGATGACCATGGGATCTTCGATGCGCGGCATGTGGCAACCCTGGCAGGTCACGCCACCGGCCTCGGGGTCCTGATCAGGGTTGAACACCGAGTTCAGCCATTCGTGGTAGGTGGCCTGCTCCACGAAGCGGTCACCCGTGAGTTGACCGTCCAGGTCGGCCGTCTCCGTGATCAGCGTGTGGCAACCGGCACATAGTCCCGCATCATTGATGTGGGCGCCATAATGCGGTGCATACCCGACGAAGGACTCCATCGGTGCACCGAAGAGATTCTCGGCGTTGTATGGCCCGTATACCACGTCGTTGGTATCGAACTTCAATCCACCTGAGTTCAGGAGCCCGATGCTGTCCGGCCCCTGCATATGGCAGGCCAGGCAGGAAACACCATCCAGCGCAACGGGGTCCATGGTCATTTCCAGGATGGAGTAGTGACCACCGACCGAGAGGAACTTATCGTAGCGGCCCATCGGTGCGTGGCAACTCGTGCATTTGTCCTCCAAGGCAGCTTGATGCGCTGGGTTCACGGCGATCTCGTGACTCACTTTCGCTCGCCAGAAGGGGTCCTTTGCCGAATTGGCCATCATCGTCGAACGCCAGGAATCCACCGGGTTCACATCGACACCATCAGCGGTGTGGTTCGCGAATACATCCGGTATGTCATCAAGGCCGTGGCATCCTTCGCAGCCACCGCTGCCCATGAAGTACTCGTTCTGGTCGATGGGTAGCGGCGACCCTCCCCGAAATGCCTCGAGTTCTCGTTCCGAATGATGGTTGGCATGGGCGCGCGGCATTTCATCACTCGTCCAGGCCACGAATAGGGCCACGGTTCCGATGATGCCGACGAGGATCGCCGTGCGGGCGGGTAGGGATCGGTTCATGCAGAGGGTTCCGGAGGGTGCAAAATACAGCGCCTCCGGGTACCGCGCTGGCACGCCGGAGGCGCATGATCGAAATGCAAAGGGGGTCAGGCGCCGCGTTGGGCGCTCTTCCGCATGGTGGTGGCCTTCGCCTTGGAGGTGGTGGGCTTGGGGGTGGCGGCCGCCTTTTTACCGGTGTCCGCCTTGGCCTTCTTATCGCCCTCTTTCGATGCCTTGGCCTTCGCCGTCTTTTCCTCCGGCTTCTCGCCCTCCTTGGGTTCGTCCTTCTTGTCGAATTCGCCCGCCTTCAACAACTGATCGTACCAGCTGAAGAGCTTGCGCACATCACTGCCATAGATCCGCTCGCGGTCGGCATCGGGCAGTGCCTCCGTCAGTTTCGCGAAGAGCTTGTCCTCACTCTCCTTAGGGTCGATGCTCGCCTTGCCCTTCTCCACTTCATGCAATTTGCTCAGCACTTCCTTCAAGGGAACATCATCGCCGGTGGTGAACATGCTGATCTCATCCAGGGAGCTCACCTTGGCACTGGAAGGCACCGGAATGCGCTTTCCGTCTAGCAATGACTCGGCGATGACGGCCTGGCGTCCTTGGGCGATGACACGGAACAGGCCGCTCTTGCCGGCCACGGAAATGATCTTGCTAAGGTCCATGCGGGGTTCTTGAAGGGCTAAAAGTAGTGTTCGGGGCTGCGCTCAGGTCTTCTGCTTCTTCTTCCGGGCCGCCGGGAATAGGATGTTGTTCAGGATCAGCCGATAGCCGGATGAGTTCGGGTGCAGGTCCAGGTCCGTGGGCGGATCGCCAACCATGTGCTGGTAGTCCTCCGGGTCGTGCCCCCCGTAGAAGGTCCATTGCCCCAGGCCGAACTCCCCATGGATGTACTTCACCGTGCCTTGCGCCTTGTTCTCGCCCATCACCAGCACACCCGGCTTCACGAGCGACCTGCGGAAGGCCGTGGTCTGGCCCATGAATCCCCGCACCACCTGCTCATGGCTCTGGCAGAGCATCGTCGGAACCACATCCCATTTCGCACTGAAGTCGAAAAGGGTGAAGAAGTCCCGCGTCTGGCCGATGGTGCCATGGATGTCCGTGGCGTCGATGTTACTGAACTCATACACCATCGGGTCCGTGATCAGGCGGAAATCCTGGAAGGCGAAGCTTCGGCCGAAGTCGAGCTTCTGCTGTGCCTGTGGATCGATCGGGTCATGGTCGAACTCGGGGGTACAGATGTCCACCCCCTCGGCCGCCAAGGAGATGTCATAGCTATCCGTACCGGAGCACATGGTGAACAGGTACCCACCACCCGATACGTACTCCCGGATGCGCTCGGCCACCGCGGACTTCATCTGGCTCACCTTGGCGAAGCCCAGAGAGGCCGCCATCGCCTCGCTCTCCTGGACCTGCGCCTGGTACCACGGAGCATTGCGGTACATGCGGTAGAATTTGCCGTACTGGCCGGTGAAATCCTCGTGGTGCAGGTGCAGCCAGTCGTACTGTGGCAGCACACCACTGATGATCTGCTGGTCGTATATCCGCTCGTAGGGGATCTCAGCGTAGGTCATCACCAGCGCCACGGCGTCATCCCAAGGCTGGAAGCTCTCTGGCGCATACACGGCGATCTTGGGCGCCTTCTCCAGCTTAACCACCTCCATGTTCGCCTCGGGATCGGCGATCTCCGACAGGATGGCGGCCGCCTGTCCATCGGCGATCACCTGGAAGGTCACCCCCCGTATCGAGCACTCCTGCTCCACCTCGGTGTAATGGTCGATCAGGAAGCTGCCGCCGCGGTAGTTCAACAGCCACTCCACGGTGGCGTCGCGCCCGAGGGTCCAGTAGGCGATGCCATAGGCCTTGAGATGGTTACGCTGCGAACCATCCATCGGGATCAGCAACTTGGTGGCCGAGGCCGGCACCACGAATGCGACGAGGAGCAGCCCGACTAGAAAGCCGCGCAGGCTAGAACGGTGCGGAATTGTCGTCGAAGCTGGTATCATCGTTCATCCGGCTGGGCCGGGTGATGGTGCGGAAGGGGTTCTGGTCGAACCCATCCGATCCCGTGCCATCACCGCCAAAGTTACCGGACATGCTCTCGAGATCGGTGAATTTGGCCAATTCCGGGATGAAACGCAGCCTCACCGTGTCCACCGCGCCGTTCCGGTGCTTGGCAACGATCACCTCGCCAATGCCCAGCGTGCTGCCATGCTCATCCTCATGGATCTTGTAGTACTCCGGACGGTACAGGAAGCACACGATATCGGCGTCCTGCTCGATGGCTCCCGATTCACGCAGGTCGCTCAGCATGGGCCGCTTGTCACCACCGCGGGTCTCCACCGCACGGCTCAGCTGCGAAAGGGCGATGATCGGGATGTCCAGTTCCTTGGCGATGCTCTTGATCGAACGGGAGATGCTGCTGATCTCCTGTTCCCGGTTGCCACCCTTGTTATCGCCACCGGCCGTCATCAGCTGCAGGTAGTCGATGATGATCAGGTCCACGTTGTGCTGGCTCTTCAGGCGTCGCGCCTTGGCCCTCAGTTCGAAGATGTTCAGGCCAGGGGTATCGTCGATGAAGATGGGCGCGTTGGTGAGGCGGGCGATGTGCTGGTGCAGCTGGGTGAACTCCTGATCGGAGAGGTCGCCCTTCCGGAGCTTCTCACTACTGATCGCGGATTCACTCGCGATCAAGCGGGTGACGAGCTGCGTGCTGCTCATCTCCAGGCTGAAGACCGCCACGGCACGCTTGTGCTCAACGGCGATGTTCCGCGCCATGCTCAACACGAAGGCCGTCTTACCCATGGCAGGACGAGCCGCCACGATCACCATGTCGCTGCGCTGCCAGCCGGCCGTCAGCTTATCCAGTTGGATGAAACCCGTCGGGATACCGCTCACACCGCCGGTCTTGCTCTTGGCGCTCTCGATCTGCGCGATGGCTCCCTGGATCAGGTCGCTCATCGGCTCGTAGTTGCGCTTGAGGTTGCCGCTGGTGATGGTATAGAGGTCCTGCTCCGCCTTGTCCAGCAGATCGAACACGTCCGCCGTGTCATCGTATGCATCCCGCGTCATCTCCGCGCTGATGCGGATCATCTCACGCAGGATGTGCTTCTGGCTGATGATGCGCGCGTGGTATTGCACGTTCGCGCTGCTGGCCACCTTGTTGGTGAGCTGGCTGATGTAGAAGGGTCCACCGACCACGTCCAGCTCCCCGCGCTTCTTCAGCTCCTGGGTCACCGTGAGGATGTCGATGGGCTGGTCGTTGCGGAAGAGCCCGAGGATCGCATCGAAGATCCGTTTATGGGCCTCCACGTAGAAGCTGTCCGGCTGCAGGATGTCGATGGCCTCGTTCACCGCGTTCCGCTCAAGCATCAAGGCACCGAGCACGGCCTGTTCCAATTCAGGTGCCTGAGGGGGCAGCTTGCCGGCTTCCAGGGCCGTTTCAAGCAGGGAGGCCGCTTGCCTGCGGCCGGCGGAGCCACGCGTGCGCTCCGGGGATCGGGTGTTGGAGAGGTCGGCCATCGCTTATGTCGAACGCAGGCGATCCGGTAGCGGCCCGATGGTCATCAGACGGAAGTGCGACAGGATCCGAGCGTGGGTGGGCGGCAAAAGTAGATCCACAACGACAGGTCGGCGGAACCGAAGTGAACAACTCATGCGCAGCCGATCAACATCGGGATCGTTGACATCGGCAACCGTCCCTCTACCCATTGCACCAGCCTTACATTTGAAGGGCATGAGGCTTCAACAAGCAATGCTGGCCGCGGCCTTCATCGCGTTGCTGCTTGTATCCTGTAGAAAGGACAAGGACCTGCGGCCACCGGTGGTGGAGGTCCTCGAACCGGTCGCAGGCACCACCATCGCCATTCCGGACACCATCCTGGTCCGTGTCCGCGTGAACGACGATCATCAGCTCACAGGCCTGACGATCGAACTCCTTGACGAGGGTGGTGCCGTGGTGGCGACCGCAGGCACCATCACCCTTGAAGGATCATCCGGAACCTACGAACGTTCCATGGTGCTCATGGATGAACGCTCCCGACCGGTACGTACACCATCGCCGCCAGGGCCACGGATGGCACCAACGACGGCCGCGGCTTCCGGCAGGTGAACATCCTCGAAGCCCCCTTGCGCCTGCTCGGACTTTTCCTGGCACCGCCCTTCACACTTCAGCAGGCCACCGTACACCGCTTGGATGCGGACGGCACCTCGAGCGTGTTCACGACCATCCAGGACTTCAATGGCATTGGCGTGAATAGTCGTACCGGCCATCTCTTCGTGGCGGGCGCCCGCTATGCTCCGTTCCAAGCCCTCCCAGCGACGGACCTGGCCAACCCCTGGTCCATCCCACCCACGAGCACGGATCAGGATGATCAGTTCACCGCCCTGACCGTGGACCCGGTCGATGGTCGGGTGTACTTCGCCTCGCGCGATGGAAGGATCCGCGGATTCACGGGTCAGGGTAGCGCGCAATTCAACGCACAATGTCTGGTGGATCATCGCTGCCAGGCCATCGTGGTCATGGGAACGGAGATCGTCACCTGGCAGGAAGCCATCGTAGGTGGAGCATCGACCATCGTCACATACACGCCGGCAGGGACGGTCCTGGATCAGCTGCCCTTGCAGGAGGAGCACATCGCCTGGTTCCAACGCTCCGCGAGCCAGCTCGTCCACTTCGCCAATGTCGATGGATCGGGCCTGATCGAGGAACTGAACATCCAGCAGGGCGGATCGCCGGACCTCCGCAGCTTTCCCGGGGAACCGATACGACATGTCGTCAGGCTCGACGCGAACGCATACATCATTGCCCTACCGGACCGCCTCATGCGTTTCGACCATGTGAGCCATGTGGCGACCGAACTGCGCAGTGGGCTCCCGACGGATGCGCTCGCTTATGACGTGGCGAATGGTGCGCTCTACGCGGCACAAGGCAGTGAACTGCTAACGCTGGACCCGAACACAGGCGCCACCGTCGCGAACGCGGGGGTCAGCGGCCCGATCGGCCACATCCTCCCCTACTTCAATCGTTAGGACCTCCGCTTCCTGGGCTCGGGCTTGGCCTTCAACACCACGCCCATGTCGCAGAACTTCTTGATCCGGCGTTCCACGAGCTTGGTGGGGTCCACCTTGGCAAGCTTGTCCAGGTGCTTGATCACCTCCGCCTTTACCAACTTCCCCGCACCATCGGGGTCGGCATGCGCCCCACCCACCGGTTCCTGGATGATCCCGTCGATCAACTTGTTCGCCAGCATGTCCTGCGCGGTGAGCTTCAGGGCCTTGGCCGCCTGCTCCTTGTAGTCCCAGCTCCGCCAGAGGATCGAGGAGCAAGATTCGGGGCTGATCACGCTGTACCAGGTGTTCTCCAGCATCAGCACCTTGTCGCCGATACCGATGCCGAGCGCACCGCCGGAAGCCCCTTCGCCGATGATGATGCAGATCACCGGCACCTCGAGCTTCATCATCTCGTAGAGGTTGCGGGCGATCGCTTCACCCTGACCCCGCTCCTCGGCCTCAAGACCAGGGAATGCCCCAGGGGTATCGATCAAGGTGATGATGGGCTTGTTGAACTTCTCCGCCAGCTTCATCAAGCGCAAGGCCTTGCGGTAGCCTTCCGGGTTGGGCATCCCGAAGTTGCGGTACTGCCGCATTTTGGTATTGATCCCCTTCTGCTGGCCGATGAACATCACGGTGCGGCCATCGATCTGCCCGAACCCACCCACCATCGCCTTGTCGTCCTTCACGGTACGGTCACCATGGAGTTCGATGAAGCTCTTGTCCGAAAGGACGTCGATGTACTTCAAGGTGTACGGACGGTCCGGGTGACGGCTCACTTGGACGCGTTCCCACGGAGTGAGGCCGGCATAGATCGTCTTCCGCGTCTCGGTCAGCTTCTTCTCCAGGTCGCGCAATGTGGGCTCCACGTCCACGGCACCCTGGGTGGCTACTTCCTTCAGCTTCTCGATCTGCTCGATCACGCTCTGGATCGGCTTCTCGAATTCCAGGAAAGTCTGCATCGTCTATCGTTGGAATGGGCGAAGGTAGAAGGAAGCACGTTGGCTGCGACACCGGCCCGGATACCTTCGCGACGCGATGCTCGCCTTCCCCCGCGCCAAGATCAACCTGGGTCTCAACATATTGGCCCTGCGACCGGACGGCTACCACGCCATCGAAAGTGTGTTCGTGCCTGTTCCGCTCAACGATGCATTGGAGGTGATCATCGCCCCGGAACTGGGGACCAACGGCTTGGAATACACACGGACCGGTCTGCATGTTCCGGGGTCCGTGGACACGGACCTATGCTACAAAGCGGTGCGACTCCTCCAGCGCAGCCAGGACCTGCCTGGCCTCCGAATGCACCTGCACAAGGTCATCCCGATGGGGGCCGGCCTTGGAGGTGGTTCCAGCGATGGCGCCCACACACTGAAGCTCATCAACAACTTGTGTCAACTGGGAATGCTTCATCAGGAACTGGCTGGGCTGGCCCTGGAACTCGGGAGTGATTGCCCTTTCTTCATCGAGGAACGACCGTGCATCGTGCGGGGGCGTGGCGAGGTCCTTTCTCCTGTGGACCTTGACCTGGGTGGCACCTGGATCGTTCTGGTGAATCCGGGGATCCACGTGAGTACGGCGGATGTGTTCCGACACACCACGCCCACCGGAGCCGCTTGGGATGTGGAAGGAACACTACGACAAGCGGATCGTTCGACCTGGCAGAAAGCCCTGCCGAACACCATGGGATCGTATGTGGAAGCCACACACCCCGTGGTGCGCGATATGAAGGAGCGCTTGCTCGCTGCTGGAGCCTATTACGCCGCCATGAGCGGGTCCGGCTCCACGGTCTTCGGCCTCTTCGATGAGGAACCCATGCTTTCAGGTCTACCAGCGCAGGTCACCTCCTGGAAATTGCGGATCTGATCAATTCCCGGCGCTCTCCAGGAAAGCGCGTAACTCCTGGTGGTCCATGGGTTTGGCCACGATACGACCCTGCCGATCAAGAACGTATAGGGTCGGGGTCGCCTTCACGTTGAACGCCTTCGCCGCGGGTTCGCCCCAGCCGATCAAGGCCGAGTAGCAGGGCCAATTGATGCCCTCCTCCGCGATCGTTGCCATGAACTCTTCGGTGGTCGCATCCAGCGCGATCCCGATCAGCTTGAAATGACGCGGATCCTCTTCGGAAACAAGTTCACGAAGACCGGGCATCTGTGCATGGCAGTGGTCACAGGTGCTGGAATAGAAGAAGAGCCCGGTGTAGTCCTGCCTTGGCCAGATCGCGGATAGGCGTGTGGTGTACTGTTCACCCGGCACCGTGAGCAAGGTGTCAGGAGCAGGTGATCCGAGCGCCAGGCGCAGCTGCACAGCGGCGATCCGCACCAGGTCCGGGTCCGGGGGCAGAAGTGCACCGGGCCCGATCACGTACTGGTCCACGAGGTACTGAGCCACCTCATCCGGCCCATAGGTGCTGAAGATGTCGACCAGTTGGTGGCGCATATAACGCCAGCAGCTGGTGTCGGCAGCCGCCTCGGAGAGCAGGGTGTCACAGGCCCTGTGGTAGGCGTACTCGTTGTCGAACTTGATGCCCTGCAGATACATCACGGTCGCCTTGGCATATGCGTTGGAACGCAAGGACCAGGGATCGGAATAGTCGAAGACCCCACGGATCGCGGCAGGCCCGCTACGCGCGACAGCATCCAACTGACGGTCCAACCGGACCGCCCGTGCGAACTGGCCATCAGGCGCGATGGAACTCAGGCTGTCCAATGCATGGCTCATGCGCGCACGTACCATCGCTTCGTGACGGTCCAGCCGATGAAGGACCACGGTATCCAGTGGTGAAGCGGCGGCCCGCTGGTCACGAATTGCCTGAAGTTCATCCTGGCCCGCACGACTCACAAGCTTGTACGCCCACATCCGCTGGTTATCGCCGGAGCGCAGCACGTTCAGGTTCCTTTGGAGTGGCGTGCCGTGGAAGGCTACTTCCACGACCGGGTCGCTCGGGTCCAGGACCAGGTCGATCCGATCATCGCCATTGATCCCCAGTTGATAGAATCCTGGGGCGAACGAACCCCTTGGGAATTCGAACGAGCCATTGGGCCGGATGGGCACGGAATCCAGCACGGGATGGTCAGAACCCGTGGTACCATAGAGGAGGACATGGGATGCTGGCAGTGGACGCTCGAAGGAACCCCTGATCAGTTGACCGAAGGCATGGCCTGCGCACAAGGCCGATAGAAGAAGAATGATGGCACGGATGTTCCGCATCGACTTTCAACGGGCAAAGATCCTGCCGGCTGGGACAGGCACCAAAAAAAGAACCCCGTCACTTGCGTAACGGGGTTCAGATCGGCGACGACATACTCTCCCAGGATTTTGTCCTAGTACCATCTGCGCTGGTGAGCTTAACTTCTCTGTTCGGAATGGGAAGAGGTGGACCTCACCGCAATAGTCACCTGAAATCGTAAGTACGATTTGACAGGTCGTTGGACAAGACAAGAATAGCCGAGGATCGTTCCACGAGCGATCTGTACTGATCGAAAGTTGACGGGTAATTAGTACCACTCGGCTTTGCCATTGCTGACTTTACACCTGTGGCCTATCAACGTGGTAATCTTCCACGACCCTTAGAAGAAGTCTCATCTTGAGGTGGGCTTCGTGCTTAGATGCTTTCAGCGCTTATCCCATC
>JAGQVR010000078.1:5469-11061 GCA_020437875.1 Flavobacteriales bacterium | reverse complement strand
GGCCATGTGGTGGAATCCCGTCTTCCAGTTCGGCTGGTATCTCCTGGTGCCTTCCGGGGTGATACCGATCCGCTTGATCTCGCCCCTGTCGAACATGGCCACCACGGCATCCACCAGGTTGTTGTGCTTGCTGCGGTCCACCGGGTAGCCGCCCAGGGCCCTGAAGATCCAGCCCAGGGGTGGCTTGAAGAGCGACCGCTTTGCGAGGTACTTCACATCGCCCATGCGAGCGAGGCTGCGCACGCAGAGTCCCACGAAGAAGTCCCAATTGCTCGTATGCGGCGCCACCACCACGATGTAACGGTCCAGGTCGGCCGGACGATCGTCCTGGATACGCCACCCGGCCAGGGTGTAAAAAAAGAAGTGGTAGATGGCGCGCATGCTCCCTGGAACCCGTCCTATGATGCATCTTTGGGCTGATGCTGGTTCCCCGGGTCGGTGGCAAGATAATGGGCATGCGCGGCATGGTGGGGCCCCTTGGAACTCCGCGGCCACCTGTTGCGTATGAAGGCGCCATGGAACGTCTCCGGTTCGCAGTGCTGGATGTTGAGACCACCAGCGGCGATCCAACCGAGGGCCGTGTGATGGAGGTGGCCGTTCTGGCCATGGACGGTACCCAGGAAAGGCTCCGTTGGGATTCCCTCATCCAGCCACGGACGGCCATTCCGGGCTTCATCCGGCGCCTGACCGGCATCGAACCGGCCATGTTGAAGGATGCACCACGCTTTCCCGAGGTTGTGCGTACGCTGGAAACACTGACCCAGGACCGTATCGTGGTGGCGCATAACGTCCGTTTCGACATGACCGCGCTCACCCATGAATTCGCGCGCACCGGGCTGGTGTTCGACCGCCCGACACTTTGTACGGAGCGCCTAGCGAGGCAATTGGTACCACACCTGCCCCATTACAACCTGGGAAGTCTGTGCCGCTACTTCGGTATCGAGTTCCTGGCGGCCCACCGGGCGCTGAATGATGCGGAGGCTACGGCATCACTATTCGCACGACTGCTCTCCGAGTTCGGGGAGGAGCGTGTGCTGGCCTGTGTCATCGGCCCTCCCAAGGTGCGCCGTGCCTGATCAGAGGAGCACGTTCGTCGCCCAAAGGATCCACATCACGACCGAACTGGCCAGGCCGATGGCGCCCAGCCGTAAGCCGAGTCGGGACCTGCGCAGGCTCGTCTCCTTGAACAGCTGTGGATGACGCCCCTGCATCCAACGGCCCCATAGTCCGAGTACAACGGCCAATGCGCCAAGGACGAGCGCCAGTGAGACCAGGTGCACGGCGAAAGCCAGTGGAACGCTCAGTGCCCCGAGGATCAAGGTGACCAGTCCGAGAGGTAGGTCGCGCTGCTGTTCCATCAACCGGCGTTGTTGAGAATGGCCGCGTGGACCAGCAACACCTGTGGGATCACGAGCTGTTGATCATCGTTCTTGATCACATGATCGGCGATCGCCAGGCGCCCAGCCTCATCGGTCTGGTTGGCCATGCGGGCGCGGACGGCCTCCGCCTCCACCCCATCACGCCGCATCACACGATCCACTCGAAGCTCTTCGGGTGCGGTCACCACGATCACCTGGTCCAGTGCATCATGCCCACCGGTCTCGGCCAGGATCGCCGCCTCCATCAGCACGTACGGACCCTGTTGAGCATCGGCCCATGCACGGAAGGCCCTCCTCACCGCAGGATGGATGATCGCGTTCAATTCCTGCAATGCGACGGGGTCAATGAAGACGATCCGACCCAGTGCTGAACGATCGATCGCCCCGGATCGGAAGACCTCCGAGCCGAACCTTGACCTGATCGCCGCGATGGCACCCTCGTCCTCATTAAGGATCCGTTTTCCTGCTGCGTCCGCCTCGAACACCGGCACACCAAGGGTCCGGAAGACCCGGGCCACGGTGGTCTTGCCACTACCGATACCACCGGTCAATCCGACCTTGATCATCCCGATCCGCTGAACCTACTGGGCCTTCGCGGTCGCCTCGTTGAGGTGTTGTGAGCTGTCCATGGCAATGGCGCTCTTCTCGAAACGCAGGCGCACGTTCGAGTCCACTTCGAGGAGGATGGTGCTGTCCGCGACCTCCACCACCTTGCCGTGCAGGCCACCGATGGTGACCACCTTGGTCCCCTTCTGCAGGGACTCCCGGAACTTCTTCGCATCCTTCGCCTTCTTCTGCTGTGGACGGATCATGAAGAAGTAGAAGACCACCATCAGGAGGCCCATCATTACGAAGAAGGACCAGTCGGCGCCTTTCTGTTGTTGTGCTTGAAGGAGGAAGGTTGCTGTGAGCATCTGTCTTTGTTTCTACTTGTTGGTCGGCCCTACGACCTCGGCGGTCAGGGTGAGTACATGGCTGGGTGGCGTGGTATTGGCCACCACGGTGACGGTCTTGTCCTGACGGCCACTGCGACCTTCGCTGTCGAAGCTAACGGTGATCCTGGCCCTTTCACCCGGTTCCACGGGCTGTTTGGGCCAGTCCTTACCCACCGTGCAACCGCAGGATCCACGCACGTCAGAGATGACCAGCGGTGCCCCTCCCGTATTCTCGAAGATGTAGACGCTATCCACCTTGGCACCCTGCACGATGCGCCCGAAGTCCACATGGGCGTACGTGAAGGACATGCCGGGCAGGTCGTCCGGGTCCACAGCACCATAGCCGCTGCTCGGGAACCGAAGGTCCTGTGCGGTGACCTCGTTGGGATCGCCCTCGTTGTGGTCCGTGATGCGGCAGGCCGTAAGCATCAAGGCAACGACGAGCGACAGGCGCCAGGGTGTCCGGAACGGTTCCATCATCCGCTAACTCTCCAACAGTCCTCGTCCCACCTTTCGGATGCGTCCATCGGTGCGCATCTCCAGGAAGAGCTTGTCCAGGACCCCATTGATGAAGTTCTTGCTCTTCGGCGTACTGTAGGCTTTGGCGATCTCGATGTATTCGTTCATGGTCACCTTCACCGGGATCTGATCAAAGACGCGCACCTCGGTCAGGGCCATCTGCATCAGGATCATATCGCTCAACGCGATCCGGTCGCTCTCCCAGTTGCTGGAACGCTCCGAGATGGCCTTCTCGTGCTCCTTTGCGTATTCGATCGTCTTCCGGAAAAGCAGGGATGCGAACTCCTGGTCCTCTTTGGCGCCCGAGCCCAGTTCGCCCACCAGTACGTCACCCGTATCTGTGGCGCGCATCTGTTCGAGCGTTCGTTTCACGAGTCCTGCGGCCAGGTCCATGTCCTCCATCCAGGCGATGTTGCGCACCTCGAAGACCTCCTGGAGTGCCTCGTTGTTCGCGATAAGGTCCGTGAACAGCACGATCGCGAAGCGTTGGTCGTGTTTGAAGTCGTGGCCGCTCTCCGCCAGGTAGACCTTCACGGCCTCATTGTTCTCGAGTTCCCGGTAAATGGCCGCGAAAAGCTCGTGGTGTCCCACCCAGCTGATCCGGCGCTTATCGCATTCCAGCCGCAGCCGTTCACTCGTGGCGATGGCCATCACGATGGGGTTGTCCACGAACCGCCGGTTGGGGTTCAGATCCTCCGGCGTGGGCAGCCGTTTCTTCTTACGCTCCTCGAACACCAGTTCGGCCATATGCCGTAACTCCCCGAAGACGAGGAACAGGGACAGATACAGGTCCGTGGTCCTTTCGATGCCGGCGAAGAGGTCCTTCTCGATCCGGGCCGCACTGGCGTCATCGCTCTGCCAATAGGCATAGAGCGATTGGAAGGCTTTGATGCGGAGATAGCGGCGGTTGAGCATGGGGATTGAAAAGGGCCTTCGCGTATCGCCGGGTCAGAAGCGCATGCCTGCCGCCCGGATGCTGTTGATGCGTTCTTCAGCCGCCTGGTTGGCCGCGAGGTAGGTGGGAATGCCCTGTTCGGAGCTGGCCTTGAAGATGCGCAGTGCGGTTTCGTAGATGCCTTCGGTCTGGCGCAGCGCGGCCTTCCGGTTGTATCCCTTCCTTTCCCAGGCACAGTTGATGATGCCCCCGGCATTTATCAGGAAGTCGGGCGCGTAAAGGATGCCTTTCTCCATCACCGCACGGCCATGCACCGCCTCATCGGCCAGTTGGTTGTTGGCCGCACCGGCGATCACACTGCACTTCAAGCGCTTCAGCGTGTCATCGTTCACCGTTGCACCCAGGGCGCAGGGGGAATAGATGTCCATGTCCACGTCGTAGATCGCATCCGGCTTCACGAGCGTGATCGATGGGAACTCCGCTTTGATGGCCGCCAGCTTGTCGTCGTGGATGTCGGTGAGGAGAACGGTGGCCCCGTCCTTCACCAGGAGCGCCACCAGGCCCTTCCCCACATTGCCGGCACCCTGCACCGCCACCTTCCTGTCCTTGAGGTCATCCGTGCCATAGGCGACCTTGGCAGCGGCCTTCAGGCCGCAGTAGACCCCATAGGCCGTCACAGGGCTCGGGTCGCCGCTTCCGCCCATCTCCTCCGGTAGCCCAGCCACGTAGCGGGTCTCCTTCAGCACGTTGACCATCTCGGTGATGTTCATGCCCACATCCTCGGCGGTGATGTAGCGTCCGTTCAAGCTGTCGACGAAGCGGCCGAACCGGCGGAACATGGCCTCCGTCTTCTGCGTGCGCGCATCCCCGATGATCACGGCCTTCCCACCGCCCAGGTCCAGGCCGGCGAGCGAGCTCTTGTAGGTCATGCCACGGCTCAGCCGCAGCACGTCGTTCAAGGCCTCGACCTCGGAGGCGTAAGGCCACATGCGCGTGCCGCCCAAGGCCGGACCCAATGTCGTGTCGTGTATGGCGATGATGGCCTTGAGCCCGGTCGATCGGTCGTGACAGAACAGGACCTCCTCGTGATCGTGCTTCTCCATCCGGCCCAGCACCAGGTCGGTGGTGGCGCTCTTGGTGGTGGTATTGACCATGGCTTCGCTCATTTCAAAGTTCGATGTCCTTCCTCCTCGTGGGCCGAGGCCCTCTCCTTCGCCCCCGGTCTACCTTTGCCACGCTGTTCTTGTGGTGGATCCCCGGAGAGCGGCGCAAAAGTAGCACGTTCCGGCCCCACGATGCGACCGCTCCTGAAGCTGAACCCGTACCTGGCGAAGTACCGCTGGCACCTGCTTCTCGGGACCGTCTTCATCACCTTGAGCAATCTTTTCGCAGTTTATTCCCCGCAAGTGGTGCGGGAGGCCATCGACCTCATCACCCAAGGGATCGCACGGATCGATGGTACCGCCTCGGATGGCCTTGCCGTGCCCTCCACATTGGATGTATGGCTCGGTTGGACCGGCCTTGACCTCCAGGCCCACCTCGATGAACGCGTGGAAGCCGAAGGCATGAAAGCCATGGTTGCCTGGTGCGCCGGCCTGCTCGCCATACTGTACCTGGTGTTCGCGCTGCTAAAGGGTTTCTTCATGTTCCTCATGCGACAGACCATCATCGTCGTGAGCCGGTTGATCGAATATGATCTGAAGAACAGGATATACGAGCACTATCAGCAGTTGGACCGTGCGTTCTACAAGCGCAACAGCACCGGCGACCTGATGAACAGGATCAGTGAGGACGTGGGCAAGGTGCGCATGTACCTCGGTCCTGCAATCATGTACACCATAAACCTCGTGGTCCTGTTCGTGCT